>JADYZL010000159.1 GCA_020853155.1 Bryobacterales bacterium | reverse complement strand
CATGCTCCAGCGCGGGATTCCGGGAGATTCGCAATCGGGCGAACCGCGGAGTAGCGGCGAAGCCAACCAGATCGAGATGAAGTGGTGTTCCCTGTGCCACAATCCGCGGGGCCAGGTGTCCTTGGGCGATGAATCCCGGGAGAGTCACTCTCCAAGCTTCCGTCGCCCCTTGATTTGCTGCCAGATTGCGCTCATGAATGTCAGCGCCCGTTGCCTTGGCCGTGACTTCATGCGGGGAGCCGCGGCGATCAGGCTCCGGAGGTACAGCCAGAGGATGAGCGCGCGGCTCTCCGTGGGGCGGCCGGAATCGAGGATACCGCCGTGGATTTCGTAGCGGCGATCCTCGATGCCATAGCGCGCTTCGATGGACTTCATCTCGTTCCACGCGGATTGCCCCATCCCGGCCACAACCTGGTAGAACGTGCCGCCACCCACAGGGCGCGTATGCGTCATCCGTACTTCGTCTATGATCCCGATCGCCGGGCTCCCGGAGGAAAGTAGCTTCGGCCACACGAAGTCCAGACCCCAACCGCTGTAGATGCCATCCATGGTGGGGAGCACGGTCCAAAGGGCTTCTGTGCTCAAGCACGGCGCCATGATCTCAACAAAAGAGGTGTAACGCAGTTTGAATCCCCGGCAGTGCAATGTTACGGGGTGGGAGAAGTAACTATCGGGTGACAGGGAAGGCTGCGCCAGCTTGAGTTGCCGCTCCCGGCAAATGTCAAACATGCGGTTGATGTCCTCGCAGCGAATGCGAAGGTCTTCGTCGGGCAGCCAGACAAACTCGTACCGCCGGACCAGGTCTTCATGAGCACGGATGAAGTCATGGAGGCCCTGCATCTTCAGGCCCTTGCTATCGATGCGCAGCCAATCTCCCCCTCGAAACTTATCGGGGTCATCGCCGAAGTAGTTGATGATGAAGTCCCAATTCCGCTTCTCGTTCTTCTCTTCCAGCCAGGCTTCGTGAATGGACGTATCGCCGGCGCGCAGAAGCACGAGATTCCGGCGGCGATTTTGCGGCTCATCGCTGGTCATTCCACTACTGCGAGTTTACCGGTAGCTTGCCGTTTGGCGGGCGTACACAATCCAATACGAACTGAAATGCGAATAAAGACGGCCATCCATGTGCGAGCATCCGCCGGATGGCCGGCGGAAACACGCGCCATGGTCCGTACTCCGGCGGCATATAGTCCCAATTCCGCACGGTGAGGCCACAGTCTTGAGCAAGCTCTCCGGCGGTAACTTTTGTATAGAAGCGTAAATGCGTCTTATCCAGGATGCCGTATTCCGTATATCGAAAGAGGCCCAGCACCACCTTGATGCGGATGAATAGGAAAAGGAAGTTGGGCAGCGAAATCAGCACGCGTCCACCGGGCTTCAAGTAGCGCTGCAAGTGGGTGAGCACCTGTTCCGGATTCCGCAAATGTTCCAGCACGTCGCCGAAAATCAGGGCGTCGAAGGAGGAGTCCGGTTCAGGCAATTCCGGCAAGTCTTCGAGATTGGCAAGATGAATGCCATCGCAGCGCCCACGCGCCGCTTCCACCATCTCGGGATTGTACTCGACGCCCACTGCCTGGCATTGGAGATGCTCACGCAGCCAGGCGCAACGCCTGCCGGTTGCGCAGCCGGCATCGAGCACGCGGGCGCCGGGCGGGACGTAACGCAAGAGCACGGTATTGCCGCTGCTGTCGTACCAGGTCAACGAAGAGGTGCCCATTGCTCGTGAGCCTCACGGATTCCCGTATCAGAATCAAACGGATCGCGCATTCTTCGTTCCAGGTGCGCATCCGGCTTTCCAAGTGGAACAATCCTAACATGAGCGGCGGAGCTCAGGATGTTAAATTCCGTGCCAACTCCCGTGCCTCCCCGATGCCATCGCCCGGGACCGTTCTCCGCATCGATGCGGGCAGAAGCGCACGAAAGCGGGCGCTGCGGGATTCACATGGCGGTGCAGGCGGCAGCAGATCTTCCCGTAGCGCCACCACGTCTCCGCAAACCCAGATGGCGGGCGATTCCACTTCCACACTCCCGTCCGCGATCTGCGCGAGGGTCGTGATTACGATGCGCTCGCGCGGGGTGGAGCCGCGCTCGATGAACGCGCAGGGCTGGTGGGCCGGCCGGCCGGAATCGATCAGCGCGCGCGCGATGCGTCCCCGGTTCTCCACACCCATCAAGATCACCAGCGTATCGATACCCAGGCAGCCGCTCCATTCTTCGCGGAAGCCATCGCGATCCTGGCCGGTGAGGACGGCGAAAGAGCGGGCGACGCCGCGAGAGGTAAGCGGGATGGCCGCCAGCGACGGAACCGCGACAGCCGAACTGATGCCGGGAACGACTTCAACCGCGACGCCCAGTTGCGCGAGGTACGCCCATTCCTCGCCTCCCCTTCCGAAGACCATCGGGTCGCCGCCCTTGAGGCGAAGCACTATGCCGCCGCGCAGGGCGTTGAGCGAAAGTTCCCCGAAGATGCGGCGCTGGATCTCCGCGGCGCATCCTTTCTCCTTGCCGACATAGACGAGTTCCGCGCCCGGCTTGGCCAGCGCCAGAATCTCCGGGCTCACCAGCCGGTCATACAGGATCACATCCGCCTGGGCGATGAGCCGGGCGGCTTTGATGGTGAGCAGGTCCGGATCGCCGGGACCCGCGCCGACTAAATATACTTTCGCCATCGCCCTTCGTCTCTCCGAATGCTATTTTGCTTCCGTGAATGTGTGAATGCCGCATTCGAGCTTCTTGCCGCCCCAGCGGCCGGAACGCAGGTCCTCGCTGCTCGGCCGCGCCGTGCAAGGGGCACAGCCGATGCTCGTGTACCCCTGCTCATAGAGCGGCAGCGCCTCGATCTCGTGAATCTTGAGGTAGGCCCAAACCTCGTTCCATTTCCAGGCCGCGCCGGGACTTACCTTGAAAAGTTCTTCGCCGGTGGGCAGCACATGGCGTTCGGCGGCGTGCATGTTCGCCCGCGTCGGCGATTGCTCGCGCCGGAGGCCGGTGAACCAGGTCTTGTAGTGCCGCAGACCTTCCCACAGCGGACCCACTTTGCGGATGTTGCAGCACCGGGTGGGGTCCGTTTGATTCAGGATGCCGAACTGGCTTTCCTGCTCCGCGACGCTCATCGCCGCTTCCAGGTTGACGAGATTCAGGCTCCATTCGCCGGCCAGTTTGTCGCGGTAGGCGATCGTCTCCGGGAAGTGGTAGCCGGTCTCCAGAAAGAGCACCGGTATTGCGGGATCGCGTTGCAGCAGCAAGTGAAGAAGCGCGACATCCTCCGCCTGGAAACTGCACGTGAAGCAGGCCGGCCCGGGCAGTTCGGAAAACGCGCGGTCGATGATCGACTCCGCATCGAGTGCATCCCAAAGAGCGAGTTGTGCCTTATCCGGTAACATGCAAACCTTTCCCAAAACCGTTCGGTTCCAATCCAACATCAGGTCAAAGCCGGGGCGCGTTCCACATCCACGCCGGCTTCGAGAAGCAGGCTTTCAAAGCGCGCCTTGGCATCGCCGGTCTCTCTCGCTTTGAGCAGATCAATGATCTCCGAATCGACAAGGCGATACCAAAGTTCGCGCCGCTGAGCGAAGTCCGGCAGTTGTGTGGCGATGGCGCTGCGATACTCGCTGGAGAGGCGCAGAAACGCGGCATATTCGGTTCCAAGCTCCGCGCCGAATCGCTCCCGCAGCCGGACGGCGAGCGCTGGGGCGATCCCCGACGTGCTGATCGCCAGAACCAGGTCTCCCTGGCGGTGCACCGAGGGGAAAATGAACTGGCAGTGCGGCGGATCGTCGAGCGCGTTGAAGAGAACCCCGCGCTCTTCCGCTTCGCGAAAGATCTCTGCGTTGATGCGGCGGTCCTCCGGTGCGCTCACCGCGAGGAAATACCCCTCCAGGTCGCCTCGCCGGTAGTCGCGGCGAATCCACTCCACTTCACCGAGCATCGCCGCTTCGGCCAATTCATCCACCATCGAAGCAGCGGCCACGGTCACGCGGGCGCCGCACGCATGAAGGCTCAGCGCTTTTTCGGCAGCCATCCGGTTGCCGCCAATCACCAGACAGCGCCGCCCTTCGAGATTCAGGAAGATGGGGAAATAACTGGGCATCCGCCTCCTCGCATCGCTCCGCTAGATGCCCTCTCCGTCGCCCGATTGGTCATCGGCGGGCACCACCCGATGGGCCGCCAGCGTATCGACGGCCTTTTGTGTTGCGGCCTCCAGTGTTCCGCGAAGCGTGGCGGGGAGCACCGGATAATCCACCCAGAGCCGCGTTACGCCTGCAGCGCCCTCCGGCAACGGGCCGGCAATCACAACGAGATTCGCCCCGTCGAGAGCCGCCTTCAACCAGGCGGGCGGGGACTGGAGATCCAACGCTTCGCCCTCCACGAGCAGGGATTGCCAGCCGCGATCGAAGAACGCGCGATCGAGCGATTCCGCGAGCACGAGATCTTCGGCCAGAAGCACGGCTCCGCGGTGCCCGTGGCGATGCTGCCGCTCGAGCGGCGTCACGCGAGACACCTGGAAGGCAAGCGCCGCCTGGCGCTTCCGCCGTTCCGCGGCCTGGTCTGTGCGCGTGTGGGAGATCATGCCTGCGGCGACCGTGTTATTGCTGATCGCATCCACCAGCACCACCGCGCCCATGGCGTGGATCTCGCGGTAAGGGTCCACATAGAGCGGCGAAGCGGTCTCAATAGCGACCCGTGCGATCTCATTCATCGAGAGACCCGTGGCGGGCACTTCGCCGTAAGTTTCAATATCGACACGATGATGAATTTGCCCGATGCGCGCGCTCACTTCGCGGGAGCCGTGCCGCAGGAGGTAAGTGCGCTCCGCGTGCAACGGCTCCGGACTCATCCACACGAGCGTGGCTTCCAAATGGCGGCTGACGGAGGGGGGCGCCTCCGCGCTCTTGATCAGAACGTCACCCCGGCTCAAATCGATCTCACGATCGAGCTTCAGCGTCACAGCCATTGGGGCGAAGGCTTCTTCCAGGTCCCCGTCGAAGGTGACGATGCGATCCACCACCGCTTGCTGCCCCGAGGGGAGCGCCAGCACGGCATCCCCCGGCTGCACCGTCCCAGAGGCGATCTGCCCGGCGAAACCGCGGAAATCGAGATCCGGCCGGACGACATACTGCACGGGGAAGCGGAAGGCCTTTGTGGGTGTATAGCGGGCGATCTCGACGTTTTCCAGCAGTTCGAGCAGGCTCGGGCCGTCGTACCAAGGCGTGTTCGCGGAGCGGGCCACCACGTTATCGCCTTCGAGCGCGCTCACCGGGATGTAGTGCAGCGTTGCGCCGGGCAGGGAGGTCGAAAGAGCATCCAGTTCGTTGCGAATCTCGTCGAAGCGCCCGGCTGAAAACCCCACCAGATCCATCTTGTTGACGGTCACCACCAGATGCTCGATTCCAAGCAGCCAGGAGATATACGCGTGGCGGCGGGTTTGCGCGAGCACCCCATGGCGGGCGTCCACCAGGATAATCGCGAGGTCCGCCGTGCTGGCCCCGGTGGCCATATTGCGCGTGTATTGCTCATGGCCGGGAGTGTCGGCAATGATGAACTTCCGGCGCGGCGTGGCGAAATAGCGATAGGCGACATCGATCGTGATGCCTTGCTCGCGTTCCGCTTTGAGCCCGTCCGTGAGCAGGGAGAAATCGAAATTGCCCGTGGAGCGGTTTACCTTGCTCTTGCGGACGGCCTCGATCTGATCTTCGTAGGCGCCGTTGGTATCGTGCAGCAGCCGCCCGATGAGAGTGCTCTTGCCATCGTCGACGCTCCCGGCGGTGGTGAAACGCAGGAGGTCCTTCTCGCCGTCTCCAGCCAGGAAATGGCTCACCGGCAGCAGCGCCGGTTGCTCCAGTGTGGACATTAGAAATACCCCTCGCGCTTCTTCATTTCCATGGAGCCATCCTGGTCGTAGTCGATCACGCGGTTCTCCCGCTCCGAACGCCGGAAGCCGAAAAGCTCATCGATGATCTTGGGCAGTGTATCGGCATCACTGCGCACCGCGCCGCTGCATGGCGTGCAGCCCAGCGACCGCATGCGGCAGCGTACGAGCTGCGGCTTCTCATTGGGGAGCAGCTTCACATTGCTCTCATAAGGAATCAGTGTTTCCCCGCGCACTAGCACCTCACGCTCTTTCGCGAAATAGAGAGGAACGATCGCGATACTCTCGCTCGCGATGTATTGCCAGACATCCATTTCCGTCCAGTTGGAAAGCGGAAACACACGAATGCTCTCGCCCTTATCCACCCGGCCGTTATAGATGTTCCATAACTCGGGGCGCTGGTTCTTGGGGTCCCACTGGCCGTGGATATCGCGGAAGCTGAAGACCCGCTCCTTCGCGCGGGATCGCTCTTCATCGCGCCGCGCGCCCCCAAGCGCCGCATCGTAGCCGCCTTCCCGCAAGCCATCGACCAGAGCGCGCGTGCGCAGGAGCCCGCAGCACTTCGAGGTGCCGAGGTCGTATGGGTTCGCGCCTTCCTTAATTGCTTTCCAGTTGGTGTAAACCCGGAGGTCCGCGCCGATCTCCGCGGTGAAGCGGTCGCGAAACTCGATCATTTCCGGATACTCGTAGGTGGTGTCAATATGCAGCAGCGGGAAGGGAAGCTTGCCGGGGAAGAAGGCCTTCCGGGCGAGGTGCAGCATCACGGAGGAATCCTTGCCGATCGAATAGAGCATCACCGGTTTCTCGAACTGCGCGGCCACTTCCCGTAGGATGTGAATGCTCTCTGCCTCGAGCGCGCGGAGGTGGCTCAGGCGGTAGCGGCTGGCGGTGTCCGTGGGGCCGGAGGGGAGGCTAAGGGCGGCTGCGGTCATCGGAAAATGCAAACTCCTCTAACTTGATCGACATTCTTGACTTTACACCGGGAGCGAGGAGAAACGCAACACCCATTGGAAGGAGACACGCCTCTTGGCGGTAAGGGTTGGAAGGTCGTTCCGTGTGTCGATGCCATCTTGCCTCGTTCCCGGTTCTGCGGCGCGATGTCCAGTTCAAGCGGGTCCCGGCCGTGGAAATTTCGGAACAGTCTAAATAAAAGTGGAACTCTTCACGCCGGTTGGTTACGCTTACCCCGCCAATTAGACACAAAGTGCTCAGGAATACTTGGAGTGGTATAATGAAGAGATTTCGCCGGGATGCAATACAGCGGGTGATCGCTCAGGAATTCCAGGCTCTGAGAAGCCCGCGCAAAGAGATTCCGGCAATTCCAAATACTTGCGCAATGCAAGGGAAGCACTTAAGGGGTTATTGGAGATTCTCATGAAGGTATGGTTCTTAGGATTACTCGCAGCGGCAATGCTGCTGCCATTCTCCGCCTCGGCGGAGACCGATATCGTTGCATTCCCGGCGGAACTCTCCGTTTCGTTCGAGGCGGTCCCAGGGCGGGTCGTCCTGGCGGGGAATCAGGTCTTGTTCTGGAGCGAGTCGCCCACCTATCCTTCGGTCTACTTCCAGAAGGCGAACGTGCATCGGGCCTCAATTTCAAACGGTGTGCTGCTCGTGGAATTGAACGAGCCGACGCAGGTTCAAACGGGCAGCACCAACCGCTTCAGTTTCCGTCTCACGGGCACGAGCGATACCGCGGTGATTGATCGCTGGTTCTCGCAAACGGGCGGCGCCATGACAGTTGCGCCCGCGGCCGCTTCCGGCGCCGCGGCCTCACCCGCGGCGGGAGGAACGAGTGCCCTCGGGGATGCATTCACCTACAATGCGGAGCATGCGCGCCGCATGGGCAGCAACCGCAAGGGCAAGCTCGTCTTTACGCAGGAAGGGGTTTCCTGGGAATCCTTGGACGATGCCACGCAGAGCCGTACCTGGCCCTACAAGTCCATCCGGCGTTTTGACCGGAGCAATCCTTACAAGCTCGTGATCGATACCTTCTCCGACGGGAAGTATACCTTCAATCTGACGACGAAGCCGATCGGGAACGAGGAATTCTCCAAGATCACGGACTACCTCGCTGCCGCACGTGCCGCCGCGCGCCAGTAACTTCGCGTTAAAACCATCCATTGAAGGCAAGTTCGCCGGGTTGGGGCCACCGCGCCTCAACCCGGCGGCTTTCCTCCTGCTGCATCAGCCCGCCTATGTTCCTCCCGGGATCTGTGCCGCCGCTGAGACTATGGCATCCCCATGCGCCGCAGTCTGAAAAATAGCAGAAATCGAGGGTCTGTCCGTAACATTTGTAACGATACAATCCGATTGGATAAGGCAGGGCCGGTTGCGTTTGTTCCCCAAATGACCGCACTTCCCGCAATTGCTGAGCAATTGCGATTCGATTGCGATCCGTTAGGAGGGAATTGCCCGCTGGTACAAGCGGAGCAGCCGATTGCCGGAGAGGATGCGTTTTGCCCATTCCGAATTGTTTATTCCCTGCTATAATCGAGCCAACTCAGTCGTTTAGACGGGGATATGCGTCCGGGCCACGGGCATGCCGAAGGGTTTTGCAAGCGGCGCACGGTTGGTGCGTATTTCCGAATGGATGGAACTGAAGGAGTAAATGCGTGCGTCTAGCGGGAGCACAACTCGGGCGTGGGGGTAGGAGCATCGGCGTGAGCCTGCGGCTCTGCCTTCTCATCGCGCTCGCCTCCTCCCTCGCGGCGGCGCAGTCGTTCCCCGGTTTGCCGGCCGCGGCCTCGGCGGCGGATTCGGCGCGTGTCCTCGTCTCCAGCGGACGCGTTTCCGTTGCCCGCTCGGGCGAACTCTGGGTGTTGAATCCCGGAGACCTCGTTAAGCCTTCCCAGGAGATCGTTACCGGCGTGGACGGTTATGCCGTCTTTGAGCTCTCCGATGGCAGCCGGTTCGAAGTGTTCCCGAACTCGCACGTGCTGTTCCGCAGCAATCGCGGGAATTGGTCGGACGTGCTGGATATCTGGGTTGGCCGCCTCAAGGTCCATATCGAGAAGATCATGGGCAAACCGAATCCCAACCGGATTCATACGCCAACAGCCGTCATTTCCGTGCGCGGCACCACCTTTCTGGTAGAAGTAGACGAGGATTCGGAATCGACCACCGTCTCCGTGGAAGAGGGCGCGGTGGTCGTGGAGCACCGGCTGCTCCCGAACGGCAAACAGCGCGTCCTGGGCCCTGGCGACGAATTGCGCGTGGATAAGGACGAACCCATCGCCCGCGCGCGGATCGACCGGGGCGGTGTGCTCCGCGCCAGTTTCCGCGCGCTCTCCGATGCGCTCTATACGATCGCCGTGAACGCGAGCCGGACGGGTGGCGGCGCGAGTCCCATTCCCGGCGGTGGCGGTTCTCCGCTCCCCGGCGATAAGGACCCCTCCTCCCCTGCTCCTCCGCCCCCCTCGGGTGGCGGCAGCACGGTCCCGAGCACGGGTGGCGCTCCTCCTCCGCCTCCCCCTCCGCCGCCGCCTGGAGTTTAGCCTCGGCAGGCATACGGAAAGTGCCTTGCCAGGGCTATCCATGCGAGACTGATAAGCGTAATGGCTGTCCCCTGTATCCCGTCTCTCTCCCTTTTCCGCACCGCCGTGTTTCTGTTGGCGTTTGCTTCGTGGTGCTTGCCGCAATCCGCGCCCGCCGCCGGCCATTCGAGCGGAGTCGGCGCGGAATGGAACACCAGGGAGAGCATCCTCGAAATGTCGAAGCGCATTGCGGAGGTGAAGCCCATTCTGGAGCAGCTCAAGCCGAAAGAGTGGGTGAGCAAAGGGGCTCCGGAGGCCTACGTGCAGCAGTTGGAATCCACCTTTGTGGAACTGCGGGGAGTGGAGTGGGCTCTCAACAACCTTTCGGGTAGCCCGGAGAAATTGAGCTTCGCTCTGGATGCATATTTCCGTGTGCAATCGTTCCGCTTGAAGGTGAGTTCCATGTCCGAGGCGGTTCGCAACTACCAGAACCCCGCCGTCTCCGAGTTGATTGACGCCTACCTCACCGATAGCTCCGCCAGCCAAATCCAGCTACAGGGCTACCTTACGCAGCTTACCCAGTTGAAAGAGGCGGAACTCGACGTGATGTCCCAGGAGGCGCAGCGCTGCCGCGTGCAGCAAATTCAGCGTGGAAACCGCCGGAATTAGCAGCCCAACATCATCCCGGGAACTGGGTTCTATAGATCGATCGAATACCCTTTACGGTATTCATAGTGGAGGTATTTATTGGCCTCTTCACTATTGGTAAATCGCTCCGTTTTTGCATCGAATTGCAAATGCGTGTGCGTCTTATGGGCGATATTCCCCATCAAGGGGCCCACATTGCTCAGATGCCCTTCGAGGGCCGGGCAGTTGGTTTCTTTTCGGCTCTTCAGACAATCGAGAAAATTGCGTGTGTGGAACGCCGTGCTGGCGCTGCCTTTTCCCTGCTTGGCCGCCATCGCCGGCTTGTAGGAGGCGCGGAATTCACTTTCGTCGCGATCAAGAGGGCTGCGGGGCTTCGGCGCAACGGAATGGTTGCGCTCCGGCACAATCTCCCAGTTGGCGTTCTGCATGTAGAGCGTGCCTAGCGTGCCCCGGAACTCCAATTCCATATCCTTGATATTGCCCGGTGCTCCATTGCCGTTGTATTGCTCATAGGAATTGAGCGATGGCGAACCCGTGGCGGGGTTGTCATACTCCCACAGCACTACCAGCGTATCGGGAATCTGGCGGTTGTCGTTCACCACGTACTTGCCGCCCAGCGCTGTTACGGAGCGCGGCACGCCCAACTGCATCAGCATCCGCATGGTGTCGTTGTAATGCACGCCGAAGTTGGTGAGTTGCCCGCCGGAGAAGTCATAGAACCAGCGGAAGTTGTAGAAGGTCTTGTTGACGTTATAAGGCTGCATGGGCGCGGGGCCTAGCCATGCGTCCCAGAGTTCCTTGCTCGGTGGGGCGCTATCGGCGGGGTTACCGATGCCTACCGGCCAATCGTTGCGCAGATGGAACGAACGAGCCGCGGAGATCTTCCCGATCTCGCCCGCCTTCAGCATCTCCGCCAATTTGCGGATCTCCGGCGCGGAACGGCGGTGCAAGCCCACCTGGGTGACGGGCTTATACTTCGCCGCGGCATCCACCATGCGCCGCCCTTCGAAGATCGTTAGCGAAAACGGTTTTTCGCAATAGATATCCTTGCCCGCCTTGCAGGCCGCGACGAACATCACGGCGTGCCACTGGTCCGGAGTGCAGATCGCGACAGCATCGACGTTCTTATCCTCGAGCAGCTTCCGGTAATCGTGGTAGCGCTTGGCGGCGCCCCGGCTGGCAGATTTCTTCGCTGCCAGATCCATGTAGTCTTCGCGCAGATCGCAGATGGCCACGGTGGCGTTATCGCCGTGCTCCAGAAAGGCGTCATGCACCTGGTCTCCGCGATTGCCGAGGCCGATATAGCCCATGGAAATGCGGTCGTTCGCCCCCAGGATGCGCGAATAGCTGAGAGCGGTGGCGGCCACCGCGGCCTTGCCGAAGTGGCGGCGGCTGAGTCCTGCCAAGCTGGCCGGGGGCGTGGAAGTGGACATGGCGGTAGATCCTCTCAAGGTGCGGTCAACCGCGATTCTATCGCACGCGCCAACCCCGCGCCGAAGCCTGCAGGTGGCGCGTTAGCCGCGCTGCGTGATCCCGACACCCAGTATCGCGATGCAGCCGCCGATAATCAGCGTGGAACTGACCGTTTCTCCCAGCAGCGGCACAGCCATCAGCGTGGCCATCGCGGGCTGGAGGTAGGAGAAGACCGCCACCCGGGAGGCGGAAACGTAGTTGAGCGCATGGAAATAGCCCAGGTAGCAGAGCACGGAAGGGAAGACCGCCATGTAGGCGATGGCCATCCAGGCTCGCGTGGAGAGGGCTGCCAGGTCGATGCTGCCCCCTAGCCAGAGAACCAGCGGCAGGAGGGCAATCGAGCCTCCGAAGTAAGCGAATGCGTTGATCGTGATGCTGTTATGCCGGTTCGTGATCTGCTTGCCGAATACGGTGAAGGCCGCGAACGCCAGGCTTCCGCACAACGCGAAGAGGTCTCCGAGCCAGTGCGCTCCACCCGACTTCTCCGGTGTCACCTGAATGAGCACGACGCCGCTCAGGGCTACCAGCATTCCCAGAATTTTCCGTGCGGTCAGGCGCTCCTGCTTCATCAGGCGCGCCAGCAGCAGGACGGAGATCGGCGTGGTGCTGATGATCAGAGACCCGTGCGCCACGCTGGTGTAGTCCATCGCGAGCGTAAAGAAAAGCTGGTTCACTGTCACGCCGCCCACGCCTAGCGCCACCAGAAGCCAGAAGTCGGAGCGCAGCGCCCTCTCCTCCGTTACACTTCGCTTCGTGGATGCGAAAATGGGCACCATCAACACGCCCGCGGCCAACGTGCGGAGCCCGATCACGAGCACGGCCGGCATCTCTTCCACGGCATACTTCACCGCGATGAAGTTCGCCGACCACATCACCGTGATGCCGAACACCATCAGGTAGACCAGCCAATGGCTTCGTTGCGCGGGGACTGCCTGGCTGACTGCCGCGCTCATGCCTCAACCGTCTCGTGGACGTAGGTCACCTCGCGCAGCCAATCCTCGTCCACTTCGAAGCCGAAGCCCACGCCCTGGGGCAAGGGGATATTGCCTCGCGCGTCCACCGTCACCTCCGGGCGGATGATGTCCCGCGCCCAGTAGCGCTTGCTGGCGGAAACGTCGCCCGGCAGAATGAAGTTCGGCAACGAGGCCATCGCGATGTTGTGCGCGCGGCCGATGCCCGCTTCGAGCATCCCGCCGCACCACACCGGCACGCCCGCCGCTTGCGCGATGTCGTGAATCCGGATGGCATTCGCGAAGCCGCCTACCCGGCCGAGCTTGATGTTGATCACCTTTGCCGCGCCCAACTCGATGGCCTGTTCCGCATGGCGGGGCGCGCGAATGCACTCGTCCAGGCAGACCGGCGTCGTGAGGGAACGCTGCAGCGTGGCGTGGTCGATGATGTCGTCGTGGCTTAGCGGTTGCTCCACGTAATTGAGGCCGAACTCATCGATGCGCTTCAGGTGTTCGAGGTCGTTCAGCGTATAGGCCGAATTCGCGTCGGCGGTAAGCTGAATATCCGGAAAGCGCCGGCGCACGGCCCGAAGCACGTCGATATCCCAGCCCGGCTTGATCTTGAGCTTGATGCGCTGGTATCCCGCGCCCAGCTCCGTCTCGATGCGTTCGAGCAGATCGTCCACCGTATCCTGAATGCCGATCGACACGCCGCACGGGATCGCCTCGCGCGCGCCACCCCCGATCCGTTTATAGAGCGGCTCGTTGCGCAACCGCGCCTCCAGATCCCATACGGCGCATTCGACGCCGGCCCGCGCCATATTGTGTCCCCGGATGCCCGCACTCAGCTTGCCCACTTCGCTTGCGCTTTCGAGTTTCCGCTTCAGCAGTTTGGGCGCGACATATTCCCGCACGATTTCGTAAGCGGAGAGCGTCCACTCTTCGTTGAAGAACGGGTGCTCGCCCGCAGTCACCTCACCCCACCCGGATATGCCGTCCTGTACGACTTCGACGAGCAGCACGCGGCGCTCCGTGGTGCGCCCGAAGCTCGTTTCAAAGAAGCGCACAAGCGGCATCCGCAACAACCGGATCCGGATCTCATCGATATGGATCATGCCCACTCTCCCAGCAAATACTCGTACTCGTTCACGCCGCGCTCAAGCCCCACGATCGCCAACCCGCGTCCGAATGCATCCAAGCAGCGCCTGCCGATCTCCTGTTGCACCGCACGCGCCCGCTGTGCATCGCTACCCTTCCAATCGCCGATATCCGCCGGTACCGGAATTCGCTCCAACACGGGATGTGAGCTGTTGCGCTCCCCCGCGAGGATGCTCCTCACCCGCTCGCTGGTCAGCCACCATTCGGCGACGAACCGGTCTGTCGGCAAGCCCGCATGCAAGGCGCTGGTGGTGTGGCCATACTGGTTCTCCACGTACCGCCGCACAATCGCGCCCAACCGTTCGATGTTGAAAAAAGCGTTGCGCGCCTCCAAGGGATCGAAGGTCCACTGGATTAGCTCGATCCCCCGCGCGATGGCATCCTCGCGCTGGCGCAGCTTCATCGCCCTCCCGAGACCCGCGTCCCGGTATTCGGGAAGCACGCCCAGCATGTGGCTGTGCAGATAGTGCATGGGCGCGGCATCTCCGGCTTCATGCCGGATGCCCGGAACCGCCAGCAGGAACGCGACGAGTTTCTGGCCGTCGAACGCGCCCAGAAGTTGGCCGCCGATCTTCGTGGCCACCACGAACATCCGCAGTGGAATCACGTCGATGTCGGAGAAGCCCCAGATCTCCTTCTGGATCGCCACGGCTGCTTCAAACTCGGAAAGTTCGTGAATCTCACGAACAGTGATGGAGCTGTTCCCGTTCTTCACAATGCGTGCTTCGCCTCCTGCCAGAGCGCTTCCATTTCTTCAAGCGCGACAGTCTGTATCTCCCGGCCCCGCTCCCGCAGCTTCCGCTCCACGTAAGCGAAGCGTTGCCGGAATTTCAGGTTGGTGCGGCGCAGGGATTGCTCCGCGTCCACTTTGAGGAACCGCGAGAGATTCGCCATCACGAAGAGCAGATCCCCGAACTCGTCTTCCACCTTATCGGCGTCGCCGGCCTGCCGCGCTTCTTCGAGTTCGCCGATCTCTTCGTGTAACTTCGCGAGCACCTCTCCGATATCCGGCCAATCGAAACCCACCTTCGCCGCGCGGCTTGTAATGCGCTGCGCTTCGGCCAAAGCCGGCAAGGCGCGGGGCAGGGAATCGAGCAGGGAAGCCTCATCCGAATGCCCTTCTGCCTCTGCCTTCCGCGCTCGCTCGCCGCGCTTGATCTGTTCCCAGTTGCGCAAGACATCTCCGGCGGTTTCGGCTTCCACTTCACCGAACACATGCGGGTGCCGCCGGATGAGTTTCTCGACAATCGCATCGAGTGGCTCCACGATGCTGAAAAGGCCTTCGCTCGCCGCCACTTCCGCCTGAAAGACCGGCTGCAGCAGCAGATCTCCCAATTCCTCGCGGAGCGCCGGCCAATCCTTGCGCTCAATGGCGTCCATCACTTCATAGGTCTCTTCGAGCAGGTAAGGCTTCAGGGATGCGATCGTCTGCTCTTGGTCCCAGGGGCACCCACCCGGCGCGCGTAAGCGCCGCATGATGGCCACCAGCCGGGCAAACGCCTCGCCGGCGGCGCGGTCTTGCTCATTCAGTTCCGGGGGTGCTTGAGCGGAGGTATCCAACGTGGTAAAGCCGACTCTTTCAGGTTACCATGCGGCTGTTTCCGCCCCTGAGATTCCCGATTCAATCTCTCATCAATAATTCCGATTGCCTTGACAATCACCCGCGATAGGATGAGAGCGTTCATGGCTACGATCCCAAGCTCGGCGGCGGCGCCACGTGCATCCGGCGGATTCGCGGGTTTGCCGCGCTTCTTCGCGCTCCTATTTCTCGCCTTGCTCGCGGGCCGCCTTGCGCATGTGGGGGTGCTCTGGGTGGATGAGGCCTACGGCGCCGCCGCCGCGCAAGCGATGATCGACGGCCGCGCGCTCTACCGGGATCT
>JADYZL010000158.1 GCA_020853155.1 Bryobacterales bacterium | reverse complement strand
AGGTGGATTATCGCGCGCTGCCCGTGAATCGACACTTGCTGTTCGTAGGCAAGTTCCTGAAATCCGGCCAAGCCCGGCGCGACTTCACCCCCCGCGTCACCGAATCCCCCCAGCCGCATTGATTCCCCAGGGTGGAGGCATCGGCCAGATCCGCTCACGGCGCAGCACCCCGAGCCGTGTCCCCCAGCCAGCCACGGCGAACCATGGCAGAAAAAGATTGACAAGCGGAACTGCGTCCGGTCAATATGGTCCTACCGGTCAGACCACATGTCGATACGAAAACCTTTGGCGTACGAGAACGGGGCATTGACGGCGGCCTTGGTGAATCGGATCCAGGAGATGATCCACAGCAACGAGTTGGCGATCGGGGAGAAGCTCCCGCCGGAGCGGCAACTGGTGGAGATGCTCGGTGTGAGCCGTTCCTCGGTTCGGCAAGCGGTTAAGTCACTAGAATCAATGGGGATTGTGGTTTCCCGCGTCGGAGTGGGGAACTTCATCAACCCGGATCTCTCGACGCAGAGCTTGCTCCAGAGCCCCATGCGGTTCGTGCTTCGCCTGAATCACGCGTCACGGCGGGAGTTGTACGAAATGAGGCAGGTAGTGGAGACGTATACGGTGGGACTCACCGCGCAGCGTGCCACGACGCGGGACCTGGAGACGCTCAGCGCCATTCTCGAGGAGATGGCCCACCACACAGACGATTCGAGGGCGCTTGCCGAGTGCGACCATCGTTTCCACATGACGATTCTCAACGCTTGTGGGAACAGTGTCTTCCGAATGATCTTCGAGCCGATTTCCGCCTTGCTGTGGGAGGACCTCGAAGATCGCATGCACCTGTTTGATCCGGAAGAGACGTTGAAGGCGCACCGGGCGATTTTTGAAGCAATCCGGCGGGGAGACCGGGATCTGGCCATTCGAGAAATGAAATGCCACCTGGAAAGAGGCTATGAGACCTTTTTCGGGAGCACGGAAAAGGCTCCATCCTGAGCGATCCCCGCAAGGGATGCTCACGGCACAATTCGGGAAAGACGGAAAGCAATGAAGATCCGGGAATTTATTCGTTACAGCGCAGCAATTGCAGCACTGCTCATAGTCACCGCCACCCTACTTTCGCAGACGACGGGCTCGATCGAGGGCGCCGTTTCCGATGCGAGCCAGGCAGCCGTGCCGGGGGCAAAGGTGAGAATCGTTAACCAGGCCACGCAGATTGCCGGCGAGTTCAGCACGAACCAAGCGGGCTACTACCGGGCGGAGAATCTCCCGGTGGGGACCTACGACATCGAGATCACGAGTGACGGATTCAGAAGCTTCTCGGTAAAGGGAGTGAAGGTGGATGCGACCGCGCGAGTCCGGGTCGATGGGAACCTGCAGCTTGGCCAGGTTCAGGAGACCATCACCGTCGAGGCCAGCCGAGCGCGGGTGGAAACCACATCCGGTACAGTCAGCACCACCATAACGCGGGCTCAAGTGGATACCGCCGTCCTCAACGGGCGGAATTATTCCCGGCTTGCAATGTTGGTGCCGGGAGCGGTCTATCACTCGGGAACGGACGAGCTTTCCGGCGCGGGTTTGAGCGCGCCCGGCTCCGTGGTCTCGATCAATGGCGTCAACAATAAGTCATCCGGGTGGTTCGTGGATGGCGCCTACAACATGAACGTGGGCAATGGCGAAGCGAATCCGCATATCCCCGCGCTCGACAGCATCGAGGAAGTGCAGGTACAGACGGCGAATTACAGCGCCCGGTACGGCAGCACCGGTGGAGCCGTGATCAACGCGGTCACGCGCAGCGGCACGAAGGATTTTCGCTTCAGTGGCTACGAGTACTTCCGTAACGACAAGCTGGATGCCCGGAACTTCTTCTCGCCCACGCGGCCACCACTTCGTCAGAACCAGTTCGGCTTCACCGCCGGCGGCCCAGTTGTATTGCCTGGTTATGGCAGGGATCGTTCCAAGACCTTCTTCTTCTGGAGCGAGGATTGGCGCTTGCGCCGCAATGCCCAGGTGAACCTAACGGCCACGCCTACGGAAGCGATGCGGGCAGGAGATTTCTCCCGTGATGGAACCCGCGCGGGGGCGCCCATTCACGATCCGCTCACCAAGGCGCCATACGCGAACAACCGGATCCCCGCAAGCCGCATCAATGCCAACGCTTCGCTGCTGCTGCAGACCTACTTCCCCATGCCGAACTACGGAAGCGAAGCGTTTCGAAATTACATCAACAATGGCGTTAGGAAACAGGATCCGCGAACCGATACGGTAAAGATCGACCACAACTTCTCCGAGCGGTGGCGGGCCAGTTTCCGCATTGCGAACGACGATGTGGAGATCGTGGAGCCCAGTGTTCCCCTCTTCGGAGCAACGCCCTTCCCGACCTTACGGCAGGTGGAATCTTCCGGAGGACTCACGGGGACCGCTCGTGTGAACACGGTGATCTCGCCACGAATGACGAACGAATTCAGTTACTCGTTCAAGCGTTATGACGTGAACCTCCTTCTGGAAGGCAGCGATACCGCCAGCCCCGAACGCCCGGCGGGATTGACGATCCGGGACTTCTTCCAGGGGGCGAACGACCTCAACCTGATACCAAATATCGCATTCAGCCAGGGTTGGGGCGGCACTGGTACCTCGCAGCTTCCCCTCAAACCAGCGACGGACAATAACAGCACGTGGATGGACAATTTTAGCTACGTGCGGGGCAGCCACACCTTCCAGGCGGGCATCTCCGTTTGGCAATACCGGAAGAATCAGGCCGTGTTCAACCAGACGATGGGTTCATACTCATTCGATGGCAGTTTCACGGGGCACCCAGTGGCCGATTTCCTGCATGGATTCGCGAGAACCTATGGGCAAAGCCGGGACCGGTATATCCGGGACTACCGCTTCACTCAAACTGAAGCGTACATCCAGGATGATTGGCGCGTGAGCCGGGGGCTCACCCTGAACATGGGGCTCCGCTTCTACCGGATGCCATTGCAGACGGTGGACGGCGACATGATGAGTTCCTTCGATCCGGGCCGGTTCGATCCATCGAGGGCGCCGGGAATTGCTTCGAATGGTGTGCTGGTTCCCGGCGCGAACTACGATCCCCTGAACGGCATTGTCATTGCCGGGCAAGGCGTTCCACGTGGATTTGTTGAGCCCTTTCATGGGTTTGGGCCGCGCTTCGGCTTCGCCTGGGACCCCACGGGAAATGGCAAGCTGGCCTTCCGGGGAGGCTACGGCATCTCATATTTGACCAGTGGAACGAACCAAAGCAGCATGGTGTTGAACCCGCCCTTCAACGTACGGGTTGATTTGAACAACGTCAGCCTGGACGACCCGAGCGGAGGCATCCCGGTGGCCCCTAGGCCAGTTGCCCTGAACAGCTTTAACCCCGATTTCAAGCGGCCAATGGTGCATAGTTGGAGTACGACCATTCAAGCGGAACTCCCCGGTGAGTTCTTGGCCTCCATTGGATACGTGGGTACGCGAGGCACGAACTGGGAAGTGTGGATCGACCGGAATGCGCCGGATTTTGGCGGCCATCCGCCGGGGCTCGATTTCGACACGCGGATCAATACAAACTCCGTGAATCTGAATTCGATTCGTCCGTTTGTTGGATACGGAGGGATCACGCAGTTCAATTCCGGCCTCAACTCCACATACCATTCGCTGCAGTCGAGCGTGCAACGGCGCTTCAACTCCGGTTTGGCCGTGCAGGCTGTATACACGTATGGGAAGACGGTTGGGGAATCGCAGACGAGGCGGGATATGCGTGTGCAGAACCCTCTCAATTGGGCCGCCGACCGTGGACCCGTGGACTTTGACCGGACGCACGTGTTTAGCGCCAACTACATCTACGCAATTCCATTCCTGAAGGCGCGCCGCGACCTTCTGGGCCAATTGATCGGCAACTGGGAAGTGAGTGGCTTCTTGACCGCGCAATCCGGGCTGGCGCTCTCGCCCGGGCTTTCCACGTCAACGCGCGGACTGGCTACCAGGCCGGATGCCACGGGGGTCTCTGCGAAGGGTCCCAAGACGTTGGAACGGTGGTTCAACACGGCGGCCTTCACAGCGCCCGCGTTCGGGTTCTATGGGAACTCGGGAACTGGCGTGATCCGCGGTCCATCCATGGTGATATGGGACGCATCGGTGACAAAGGCCTTTCCCATCTCGGAGCAATCCCGCTTCCGATTCAGCGCCGAGTTCTACAACTTCCTGAACGCAGTGAATTACTTTGGAGTAAGCACATCGCTCGGGTCCGGAAACTACGGCAGCATCACCAGCACGCGTGATGCCAGGCGAGTACAGTTGGGGCTTCGATTTGATTTCTAGCAGGCTGTGGATCGCGTTCGTATTTCTCCTGTTTGGCTGGCCGGGACTTGCGCAGGACTCGGCCGCCACGCTCCACCGGCAGTTCCAGGATCCGCCCAAGCAATACTCGATCACTCCCTACTGGTTCTGGAACGGCCGGATCACGGCGGAAGAAAGCCGCCGCCAGTTGCACGCGATGAAGGCGCAGGGGGTGTTCGAAGCAACCATCCTCCCTTGGGATGGAATGTCGCCGCGATACCT
>JADYZL010000157.1 GCA_020853155.1 Bryobacterales bacterium | reverse complement strand
TTCTTTACAAGTTTGTGCCTCTCCTCTTGACCGAGTGGCTTGCCAGGTACGTGCCCGCCGTCGAGAACCAGATTCTGTTCAACGCCGTCGATGGCGTCATCCGGCTGTTGATCTTCTGCGGCTTCCTGTTTGCGATTTCCCGCACTCCGGATATCCGCCGCGTTTTCGAATTTCATGGCGCGGAGCACAAGGTCGTGTTCAATTTCGAAAGTGGAGAGCCTGTAACGGTGGAGAATGCGCGCCGCTTCACCACGTTCCACCCGCGCTGCGGCACCAGCTTCCTGCTGGTGGTGATGCTGGTGTCGATCGTGGTTTACACTTTATTCCCGGTCCACGGATTTCTCGCGAAGTTCCTCCTTCGGCTGGCCACGCTCCCGCTCATCGCCGGGCTCAGTTATGAATTGATCCGCTTCTCCGCCAAGCACCAGGAAAGCCTGCTGGCCCTCATGGTGGCGCCGGGGCTCTGGCTCCAGCGCATCACCACGCAGCCGCCCTCCGACGACCAGACCGAGGTCGCCATCCATGCGCTTGACCGGGCGATGGCCCTCGAAGTGGAGCAGGGCGGGCAAGCCGTGATCGCCTGATCGGCGCTCCTATCATTCCAGTACATGCAATACGCACAAAAACTCGCCGAACTCGAAGCGAGCTTCGATGATCTCTCCGTTCAGATGAGCGACCCCGCCCTGATCGGGGATCAGGCGGAGTACACCAAGGTGGCCAAGCGGCACCGCGACCTCGAAGAGGTGGTGGCCAAATATCGCGAATGGAAGCAGGTGAACGAGAATCTCCAGCAGGCCCGCCAGATGATGCTCGAAGGCGATGCCGACATTCGGGAAATGGCCACGGAAGAAGCCGCCGAACTCGAGCCACGCCTCGGGGAGATCGAAGACGAACTCAAGCTGCTGCTGCTTCCGAAAGATCCGAATGACGAGCGCAACGTGGTGCTTGAAATTCGCGCGGGAACCGGTGGCGACGAGGCTACGCTCTTTGCCGGCGAGATTTTCCGGATGTACACCCGCTACGCCGAGGAACGCCGCTGGAAGGTGGAGATCACCGACCTCAGCGAATCCTCCGTCGGCGGCATGAAGGAAGTGATCGCGCTCATTTCCGGCGACAAGGTCTTCAGCAAGCTGAAGTATGAGAGTGGCGTCCACCGCGTGCAGCGCGTGCCGGAAACGGAAACGCAGGGCCGCGTGCATACCTCTGCCATCACCGTGGCCGTGCTGCCCGAAGCCGACGATGTCGAGATCGACATTCAGGAAAAAGACATCCGCGTGGACACCTTTTGCTCCTCTGGCCCCGGCGGTCAATCGGTGAATACCACCTATTCCGCGGTCCGCATCACGCACCTGCCCACGAACACGGTGGTAAGCTGCCAGGACGAAAAATCCCAGATCAAGAATCGCGCCAAGGCGATGCGCGTGCTGCGCTCCCGGCTTTACGAGATGGAGCTGGAACGGCAGAACGCGGCCATTGGCGCGGAGCGCAAGAGTATGGTGGGCAGCGGAGACCGAAGCGAGAAGATTCGCACCTACAATTTCCCGCAGAACCGCTTCACCGATCATCGCATCGGCTTGACGCTCTACCAGTTGGACCTCATCATGGAAGGGCGTCTCGAATCCATCGTCTCTGCCCTCAACACCCATTTCCAGGCGGAGAAGTTGAAGGCGCAGGCTGCCGGCGACGGATCCAATGGAACTAAAAACGGCTCTCCAGCGGGGCTCAAAGCTTCTTGAAGAGGCGGGTGTCTCCCCCGCCCGCCTCACCGCCGAAGTTCTCCTTTGCCACGCTCTCGGCAAGGACAAGCCCTACTTGTACGCCCACTCGGACGAAGAACTTTCGCAGCCGGCCTGGATTCACTACGGCCGCTATCTGCACGAGCGGATGGAGGGCAAGCCTACCCAATACATCACCAGCCGCCAGGAGTTCTATGGGCGGGATTTCTTCGTGTCGAGCGCGGTGCTCATCCCCCGCCCGGAAACGGAACACCTCGTTGAAACCGCTCTGCGTCTGGTCCCCAAGGCTGAATGCGCCATCGATATCGGCTGCGGTTCCGGAGCGATCGGCATTAGCTATCACCTCGAAAGCGGCGCTCCCACGCACCTCTGCGACCTTTCCGCGGAAGCGCTCGATGTCGCCCGGTACAACGCGACGAAACTGACGGCGCCCGTGACCCTGCATTGCGCGGATTTTGGTTCCGCGCTGCGCGCCCGCAGCGTGGATTTAATCCTGTGCAATCCTCCGTATGTCCCTCTTGGAGACGGGGCGGTCTTGCAGCGGGAAGTCCGGGAGCATGAACCGGCACTGGCCCTCTACGGCGGCGAATCGGGCGTGGAGCCTTACCGGCAGGTGGTGGGCCAAGCCCTTTGGGCACTTCGCCCGCACGGCTGGATCCTCTTCGAACTGGGTTACCAGGGGCTCGATGCCGTCAGGGAAATGTTGAGCTGGCCGGCCTGGGAGAATCTGGAAGTGGTGGACGACCTGGCCGGCTGGCCCCGCGTGATCGCCGCCCGCAAGACACCGTAAGCACCGGTGCAATACACGGAGAGCGTGTGCGGCCTTCCTTCGCGGAACTCCCGCCGAAGCTACTTCGTCGCCTTCACCGCCCCCGCCGCTTTCACCAATTCCGCCGCCTTGTCCGTCAGCGCGGATTGCAGCATCAGCGCCGTGGCCAGGTTCATGTCGCCGCACGCATCGTCCTTCACGATGCGGCGGTCCAGGCTGTAGTTGGTTTCCCGGACGAAGACGATGTTGGCGTCGCGCGTGGCCTTGAAACCCTGGCTGAGATTCGCCCCATCGAGCCCTGCCGGATTCGGCAGCACGCGGAAGCCGTCGATGCCGATCTTGTCCACGCAGGCCGTTACGGTATTCGCGATCTTCGCGGCGAGTTCTCGCGCCCTCTCCTGCCGTTGCTCTGGAGAGAGATCCTTCGGTTCTGCCGGCGTGGACTCCGTGCTCAGCGTGGCGCCGCCCATCGCGGTCAATAGATTCCGCTCCCGGATAATCAGGGCTTCCACGGCTTCGGAGGGCGAAGGCTGGTTCTCGCCCGCTGCCGTCTTCAATTTCTCATCGCTCACCGCCGCAATGGCATCCAGAAGCACTTTGCGCGTGGCATGCAGTTCGCTCATCAAGCGGTCGCGCTCACCACGCGAGGGCGGCTCCTCGGGAGCGGGCGCCGCCGGTTTCGAGCAGGACGCGGAGAGCAGAAGCAGAAGCGGCAGCGTTGCGGAGAAGAAACAGAGGATGCTGGATTTCATTGGATTCACCAGTTCCATACTCTATCAATTCCGCGCGGCGCACCACCCACGCCGTGCGCGCAGCCGGCCACGCCGCAAGTGCGGCCGCTTCCGGGGCGGGGTATCGAAGCGGCGCCGCCTCGATCGCACTCCGCTACAATAGACGTCAGAGTTCTCCCGCTGCCGCCCGGCGGGCAGGGCCTGCCGTCTCATGTTCCGGAGCGACGCCTTTTCGGGATCGACGCACTCTCATCTCTCATGAAATTCGTAACCATCCTTGGCAGCACCGGCTCGATCGGCGCCAGCACGCTCGATATCATCCGCCGGAATCCCGACAAGTACAGGGTGCATGCGCTCGTGGCCGGCCGGAATGCGGAGTTGCTGGCAGGTCAGATTGCGGAGTTCCGTCCCGCCGTCGCCGTTGTGGCGGACGATACAGTGCGAGCGGAGTTGAGCGAGCGGCTATCGGCGCAAGCCGCCTCGCACCGGCCCCCGCTGGAAGTGGGGCGAATGGCCCAGGAAGCTGTAGCTTCGGCCCCGGAGACCGAAATTCTCATCTCCGCCATCGTCGGCGTTGCCGGGCTTCCCGCCACCTATGCCGCCATTCAGGCCGGGAAGCGCGTGGGCCTGGCCAACAAAGAAACAATGGTCACCGCCGGGGAACTGGTGACGCGCGCCGTGGAGCGCCATCGCGCCGAGTTGATTCCCGTCGATAGCGAACATAACGGTGCTCATCAGTGCCTGCGTGCGGGTGATCGGAAAGACGTACGTAAGCTGATTCTTACGGCATCGGGCGGCCCGTTCCGCGAAACACCTCTCGAAGCCATGGCCTCCGTCACTCCGGCCCAGGCGCTCAACCACCCTACATGGAAGATGGGGCCGCGCATCACGGTCGATTCCGCGACTCTCATGAACAAAGGCTTTGAGGTCATCGAGGCGTGCTGGCTTTTCGGGCTGCCGCCTTCCATGGTGGAAGTCGTGGTTCACCCCCAATCGAGCGTCCATGCGATGGTCGAGTATTCCGATGGCAGCGTGATCGCCCAGATCTGCGCCACGGACATGCGCATGCCCATCCAGTACGCCATGACTTGGCCGGACCGGGATGAAGCCCCGGTGCCGCGAATCGACTGGCGGGAGGCGCGCACCTGGTCTTTCTCACCGCCGGACTACACGAAGTTCCCCCTTCTCCGCCTCGCCTACGAAGCGCAATCGGCCGGCGGCGCGTCTACTTGTATTCTGAATGCCGCCGATGAGATTGCCGTCGAGTCTTTTCTGAAAGAGCGGATCTCTTTTCTAGAAATTGCGTCCATAGTAGAAGAGACGCTCAACCGCGTTCCGGGACGAAGCCTGGAGAGCGTGGACGATGTGCTTCAAATGGACCAGGAGGCGCGGCGCGTGGCTGCATCGCTGGTGACGCAATCGGCGTCCACTGCGGTTTGAACGGTTCGCGGCGAACCCAGCCGCGGAGCATCAAGGCGTGAATCGGATGGGATCTGCCTGAAGGCAACGGAATTATGGAATTTTTCGAGAGTTTCTGGTGGCTGCTCGTCCTGCTCGGGGTGATGATCATCATCCATGAGCTGGGCCATTACTGGGCGGCGGTGCTGTGCGACGTGAAAGTGGATGTCTTCAGCGTAGGCTTCGGCCCGCGGCTGTTCGGCTTCCGCCGCGGTGAAACCGATTTCCGGTTCTCCGCGATCCTCTTCGGCGGGTACGTCAAGATGACCGGGGAGCAGCCAGGGGAAGGGCCTTCCGAGGATCCCCGCGCATTCTCAAATAAACCGAGATGGCAGCGGCTGATTATCGTCTTCGCTGGTCCGCTCATGAACGTGATTCTGGCCGTGGCGCTGCTCACCGGCCTCTACATGGTCCGGTACTATAAGCCGTCGGATTCCTACATGCAGGCGGTCATCGGCTGGGTGGACCAGGGTTCCCCGGCGGCGAAAGCGGGAATCCAGAAGGGGGATCGCGTCATTGAAATCGATGGGCGCAAGAACCCGAGCTGGGACGACCTCAAAGAGGCGGAAAGCTTCAATGCCAACCGGACTATCCCCGTTACCGTGGAACGCGGCGGGGGAACGCTGAAAACCAACCTCACCCCCGGCCTGGACGAAACATTGGGTATTGGCACGGCGGGCTGGCAGGAAGACAACGACGTGGAAGTGGGCTCCGTCCGGGCGGGCTCGGCGGCGGAAAAGGCGGGTTTGCAGGATGGCGACGTGATCGTTTCCGCGAATGGAACGCCGATCCGTTCGAGTTACGGCCTGCCTAAACTGGTCGAAGAGAACAAGGGCAACCCGATTACCGTCGTGTATGAGCGCGAGGGGAAGCGCCAAACCACCACCGTGACGCCCACGCTCGAATCCGTCAATGGGAAAGATCGCTGGCTGATGGGTGTTGCCATATCCCCTAAGCGCGAGCGGACCCATCTCGGCTTCGCCGCCGCCCTTGGCCTCTCGCTCGAAACCAACGCCCGCTACGCCACGGTCATCCTCCGCTTCTTCCGCGGATTGGTGGAGCG
>JADYZL010000156.1 GCA_020853155.1 Bryobacterales bacterium | reverse complement strand
ATCCCTGCATCTCTTCGATCGAGGAATACTCCCGTTCCGTCATCCATTCGGTGACTCCCTCCAGGATGCGCGGAAGATAGCCGATGCCATGGCGCAGCAGCACACTCGCCATGCAGGCGGCCTTGGCTCCGGCCATCATGCTCTTGATCACGTCATACGAAGTGTGGACCCCACCCGTCACGGCGATATCGGCCCGGATCCGCCCGTGCAGCACCGCCGTCCAGTGTAAGCGCAGGCGGAGTTCTTCGGGCGTGCTTAGGTTGAGGCTCGGCACCACTTCGAGCGCTTCCAGATCGAAATCCGGCTGATAGAAACGGTTGAATAGCACGAGGCCGTCCGCCCCGGCGTCATCCAGCCGGCGGGCCATGTTGCCCATGGAACTGAAATAGGGGGCCAGCTTTACCGCCAGCGGAATGCGGATCGTCTTCCGCACTTCGCGGACGATCTCCACGTAGGTCCTCTCCACGGCCTCCGCGTTGGAATCGAGATCCGTGGGAACCAGAAAGATATTCAACTCCAGTGCATCGGCCCCGGCCTCTTCCATCAGCCGCGCGTAGCGCACCCAACCCCCGGCCGAGATGCCGTTCAGGCTGGCGATCACCGGAATCTCTACCGCCTCCTTCGCCGCCGCGATGTGCTCCAGGTAGCCATCGGGCCCCCGGTTATAACTGTGCATGTCCGGGAAGTACGAACTCGCTTCCGCGTTGAACTCTTCCGTTCGCGACATGAAATCGTCGAGGCTTTCGTTCTCCGCGCTGATCTGTTCTTCGAACAGCGAGTAGAGCACCACCGCCGCCGCCCCTTCGTCCTCCATGTGGCGGATGTGGTCGAGCTCTCGCGAGAGCGGCGATGCCGACGCGACCAGCGGATTCTTCAGGCGCAGCCCCAGGTATGTGGTTTCGGTATTCATGATGCTATTCGGCTCCCTTCTGCGCGGCGACTTCCGCCGGCGTGGAGGGGGTGGGTTCCGGTGGTGGTTCTTCCACCGGCACTCCGTACTCCATTGACGCCAGGTGCTTATAGAGCTTCCAACGCGTTTCGATATCCTGCTGCGAAGCCTTCATGAAAGCCTCCGCCGCCTCCGGGTTCGATCGCATCAGCATCGTGTACCGCGCCTCGTTCTGGATGTACTGCCGCAGCGGAATCTTCGGGTCTCTCGAATCGAGTTGCAGCGGGTTCTTGCCTTGCTCGACAAGCATCGGATGGTAGCGGTAGAGCGGCCAGTAGCCCGAATCCACCGCATACTTCTGCTGATCGAGACCGTGCGACAGGTCATACCCATGCGCGATGCAGTGCGAATAAGCGATGATGATTGACGGCCCGTCGTACGCTTCCGCTTCGAGGAACGCTTTTACGGTTTGGGAATCGTTGGAGCCCATCGCTACCGACGCCACGTAGACCGTGCCGTAATCCATCGCCATCAGGCCGAGGTCCTTCTTCCCGGTCACCTTTCCGCCCGAGGCGAACTTTGCCACCGCGCCGCGTGGCGTCGCCTTGGAGCTTTGGCCGCCGGTGTTCGAATAGACCTCCGTATCGAGGATCAGGATGTTGACGTTGCGCCCCGTCGAGATGACGTGGTCGAGTCCGCCGAAGCCGATGTCGTAGGCCCAGCCGTCCCCCCCGACGATCCACACGGAGCGCTTCACCAGGTTGTCCGCCAGCGCCTTCAGATCCTTCGCGGCTGGTGTATTCACGCCTTGCAGCCTCTCGCGGATCCGCTCCACCCGCTCACGCTGCCGGAAGATGCCCGTCTCGTCGCGCTGATCCGCTTCGAGTGTCTCGAGCACCAGATCTTCTCCAATTACCTCCCGCAGTTGCCTGAGCAGTTCCCGCGCATACTCGGTCTGCTTATCTACCGCCAGCCGTAGGCCCAGCCCAAACTCCGCGTTGTCCTCGAAGAGCGAGTTTGACCATGTGGGGCCGCGCCCCTCCGGATTCACCGTATACGGAGTGGTGGGAAGATTCCCACCGTAGATCGAGGAGCAGCCCGTCGCGTTGGCGATCAGCGCCCGGTCTCCAAATAACTGAGTGAGCAGTTTGACGTACGGCGTTTCGCCGCAGCCGGTGCAGGCGCCGGAGAACTCGAACAGCGGCTGAAGAATCTGGATATCCTTCACCAGCTTCGTGTTGAGCTTTTCGCGTGAGAATTCCGGCAGCGTCAGGAAGAAATCCCAGTTCCGGCTTTCCTGCTCGCGAATCGGAGGCTGCGGAGCCATGTTGATGGCCTTGTGCTTTACCTCCGTCTTGCTCTTCACCGGGCACACTTCCACGCACAGCGTACAGCCCGTGCAATCCTCGGGCGCCACTTGCAGCGAGTAGCGGAGATGCTTGTAATCCTTCCACTTCGCTTCGAAGGTTTTGAAGGTGGGCGGCGCGTCGGTCAGAAACTCCGGCTCCACCAGTTTGCTGCGGATTACCGCGTGCGGGCACACCAGCACGCACTTGCCGCACTGGATGCAGATCGCTTCGTCCCAAACCGGAATCTCGAGCGAAATGTTGCGTTTCTCCCATTGGGCGGTAGCCAGGGGGAACGTACCGTCGCCGGGCATGGCGCTCACGGGCAGCAGGTCTCCCTTGCCCTCGATCATGCGCGCGGTTACATCCTTCACGAAATCCGGCGCCGCATCCGGCACGGCGGGCCGCATGTCGAAGCCGCTCGTTACCTCGCCGGGGTAATCCAATTCGTAAAGATGAGCGAGCGTGGCATCCACAGCCGCGAAGTTCTTCTCCACGACGCTTCGGCCGCGCTTTCCGTACGTCTTCTCAATCGCTGTCTTGATGGCGGCGATGGCCTCGTCCTTGGGAAGCACCCCGCTGATGGCGAAAAAGCAGGTCTGCATGATCGTGTTGATGCGCACGCCCATGCCCGTCTCTCGCGCGACTTCGTAGGCGTCGATCACATAGAACTTCACCCTCTTCGCGATGACCTGCCGCTGCACTTCGCGCGGCAGGTTGTTCCAGACCTCCGCCCTGGGCAGTGGGCAGTTCAGCAGGAATGTGCCGCCCTCGCGCAGCGAGCGTAACATGTCGATCTTTTCGACGAATGGGAACTGGTGACAGGCCAGGAAATTCGCCTCGCTCACCAGATAGGTCGAGTGGATCGGCTTTGGCCCGAACCGCAGGTGGGATATCGTCATCGCACCCGATTTCTTCGAATCGTAGACGAAGTAGCCTTGTGCGTAGTTTGAAGTATCCTCTCCGATGATCTTGATAGAGTTCTTATTTGCACCCACCGTGCCATCCGCGCCCAGTCCGTAGAACATCGCACAGTGCGTGGCCGGGTCTTCGGTGGAAAAGCCGGGGTCGAAGTCGAGACTCTTAAAGGTCACATCGTCGAGGATGCCCACCGTAAAGTGGTTCTTCGGGGTCTCCGCGCTCAGGTTGTCATAAACTGCCTTCACCATGGCGGGGGTGAATTCCTTGCTCGATAGGCCATAGCGCCCTCCCACCACTTTGGGAAGCGCCGGAAGCGGCAGCGTACCCGCCATGTATTCTTCCGTGAGCGCCGTCATCACGTCGGTGTAGAGAGGTTCGCCCGCGGCGCCCGGCTCTTTCGTGCGGTCGAGCACCGCGATGCGTGTGGCCGTTGCCGGAAGCGCCGCCACGAAATGCTCCACGGAGAAGGGCCGGAACAGACGCACCTTCAGCAGGCCGAGTTTCGCGCCACGCGCGTTCGCGTACTCTACATACTCCTGCGCCGCTTCCGCGCCCGAGCCCATCATGATGAGCACTTGCACGGCGTCGGGCGCACCCACATACTCATAGAGCTTGTACTGACGGCCGGCAATCGCAGCGAACCGGTCCATCTGTTTCTGCACAATGCCGGCGCAGGCATCGTAATACGGGTTGGAGCGCTCGCGCGCCTGGAAGAATACATCCGGGTTCTGCGCCGTTCCTCGCAGCACCGGCTTATCCGGTGTCAGCGCGCGGCTCCGGAGCGCATGGATCAGATCCTGCGGTAGCATCTCCCGCATGTCGTCAAGCGTCAGTTGTTCGACCT
>JADYZL010000155.1 GCA_020853155.1 Bryobacterales bacterium | reverse complement strand
CCGCGCCACCGCGAGCTTCCCGCGCTCGCGCGGTGTAGGCCACCATCACGTCGACAACGGAATTGCCACCCGCTGCATTTGCATACTGAGCCAGATCGGAGCCCTTCGCATTGTGGCGATCTTCGGGTTGGAGTGGCGCTCCGGCGCCTTCGGGGACGACAAAGTCGAGTTCGTTGTGGTTGTATCCACGAAAGCGGACCTGCTCCACATCGCCTACGCCGTTCTCCGGAACGAAGATCTGATAGAACTCGCCGCTAGCCAGCCGGACCGAACCCGCCATCGCGCCACGATAAATGGTAAGGATGGCCTGGCCGTCGTGGCCGTAACCCACCGGACCCGTGAGCACCTGCCCGATGCCATCATTCGTGGGTCGGATGGATTCCGCGAAGAACGGAAGGGACGTATCTTCGAAAAGATTCAGTTCCGCGGAGGGCAGGGCAATACTGCGAACGTCCGCCTTCGTCCGGGCGGATTCAATCAAACCTTTCAGCGCCTCGGCGTCAAAGCCAATGGTGCGGCTGCGCAGTTTCTCCACGGGGTCATAAGGAGATGCGATCACGTCGGCCGCGGCCGCATTGGACGACGAAGAATAAAATAAGGAACGGGAAGCGACTTGAGCAAAGCTGGCTCCACAAACCAGGACCAGGAAAACCGCCAAGGCAACGACACGCGTGATATGAGAAGTTAAAATCGTTAGGAGCCCGGATCTGTCGTGAAATCCAGGGCGAGGGAAGCCAGCAATCTGCATAGAAGAACAACTCCGATGGTCTTTAAGTTCTCATCGGTACGTTCCAGTACGGTCTGAAACGCTCGCTAAAAACCTTCTCTATTTTTATCCAAAAAGCTCACAGCTGCGTCCTGCGAGTACTATAGGTACTAGAACAAGAGTGTGCCTCTTTGTTTTGGTGTGTTACAAAGCGTATTCACATATCTAAGATTCGGCCATTTGTAAACATTTTCGCGACGAATTTAATTCCTTATTCGGCTATTTATTGACCGATCCTTCTCATAAAGATTTGTCCTATTTTTGGCGGCTCCAGGGTGAGCCTCCCGCCCCTTCATGTCTTGAATTTAGGGGTCAAACACCTGAATTTGTGACACTTTCCGAAGGACGTGACGGAACTTGCGGCTTTGCTGGAGTTAGTACCTATGAACCCACTCGGTAACGCAAAATAGTTTGTTAAGAGCTTGCTTACGGAGCGCACTCTACCTGGGTGAATCCGAATTGGTTACATTGTCGCTTTTTTGCGGAAACGAGACCGGTTGGCGGGCGATTCGGAAGGGGGGACCGAGGCTGGTGAGCGAGAAGTTTTGCACGGAGTCACGAACCAGGCCCGCAGCGGATCAATCCGGGAATTCGGATCAACGCTCTCGAACGTCGTGCTTGCCGCAAGGGTAGCGCCCACGGGAAACAGGGTGAAACTGCGGCGGAGGGAGGCTCGTGCGGGTGATAGGGGGCACAACCGGCCCTGGCAGCCGGCTGTGCTGTTGGTCCGTTTGCTCCGGCGCTGCGGTCCTACCGGGGCCGGCGGGTTCGTGTTCTGGTGGTCGTTGTTCCGTTGCGATGAACCACCGTATTCGTTGCTTGGCCGTTTCCCACGTCGAGAGTGGCGCTGCGCGTCTTGCCAGCCCTCCCTGTCGCGGAGCGCGCGCGAGTCCGTGTGCCATCGTCGTTCTTGGTCCAAGTCTGAGATTCTGTGCGGCTCTTGCCATTGGGGCCGGTCTTCGTAGAGGTGTATCCACGCTGGCCGTCGGAACCATTGACATCGCGGACTTCCGAGCTGCTGGCGGTCTTGCCGTTGGCGCTGGTGACGGTCTTATCCGTGGTAATCGTGCCGTTCCCGTCGCGCGTCTTCACCTTCTCGTAAGTACCCCCGTTTTTGCCTTCTTTGGTTACCGTCTTCGATGTCTCCGCGGTGGCCGCGGTCGAAAGTAGACACCCAGCCGCGAGCGCGGTCATGAGGAAGTGTTTGAATCTCATCGGTATCTCTCCTTATCCTTAATTTGCCCCTGCGAGGCCCATGGATTGCTGAACCCGAAGTGTTCCATGAAGTTGCGGCGCCGCAGTGATTTTCAGCGAGTACAGTGCCGCTCCGTGTACAGAATGGACCCCAACAGGGAGGCCAGGAGGCGAAACGAAATGAGGAGTGGATGGCGGAAGCCAGTGAGGGTCGAACTCACCTGCACTACGAGACGCAGCGCACTACGGGTTTGAAGCCCGAGCCCGGCACCGGCCGGAATTGACTTCCGTTTGGAGTGTACCATTGCCTGGCGTCTCGACAGCGGCCAAACCGCAATGCTCCGATGCTCCGGCGGCGCTCCGCAGACGCTTCGTGGGATCCTGAAAGTACACGGCTCGCTCAGGATTTGTCAGTCATGTTACGCCTTATCCCCTTTTCCGTTCGGTTCCTCCCCCTCGCGAGCATGTTTGCGATCCTGCTCGCCCCGGGTTCAGCCCTCCGCGCACAAAGCGTCTCTGCCAGCCTGCAAGGCGCCGTCACGGACCCGAGCGGAGCCCGCGTCTCCACCGCGAAAGCAGCCTTGCGGAACGAATCGACCGGCGAAGCGTTTGTATCGATGGCGAGCGGCGAGGGGATGTATCGTTTCCTGCGGGTTCCGCCCGGGGACTATGAACTCACCGTGAGCGCGCCTTCGTTCGGGGACGTGCGCAAGTCCGGCATCCGGCTCGGCCCCGGCGAAGCCCGGCGCATCGACGCCGCGCTGCTCACTGTGCAAGGCGCAAACGAAGCCATTGAAGTGGTGGCGGCGCTCGGAGGTAATGAGGGGACCCAATTGAGCGCGGGGTATGGCCCGCGCCAGATGCAGGATTTGCCCATGAGCCTCGGCGTCGAAGGACGCAACTTCCGGAACCAGGCCTTTCTCACGGCAACGGTGAACCCGACGACGCAGCCGCACCGCCCCTTCGCGGTGGCCGGTGCGCGCACGCGGAACAACAACTACCTCATCGATTCGAACGACTTCAATGAGATCCAGGGAGGGCTCTTCCCCGGCCGCGGGCCCAGCGAGCAGATGGTCCCCTCCGAATCCATCGAATCGCTCCAGGTGATCACCCACAACTTCAAGGCGGAGTATGGCCGGCAGAACGGCTCCGTGATGAACGTGGTGACGCGCAGCGGCGGCAATGTCTGGCACGGCGCGGCGTATCACTACCTGCAGCACGACACGCTTTCCGCGCGGAATACCTTCGATGCCCGGAAGCCGCCCGTCCGCTACAACCAGCCGGGAGTACGGATCGGGGGCCCCCTCATCGCGAACAAGCTTTTCTTCTTCGGCAACTACGAGGCAGTCATCCGCCGGACGGCGTCCCCGCTCACCGTGTTGACCTTGAGCGATGCGCAGCGCCAGCGCGCGGTGGCGTCCGTGCGTCCGCTGGTGGCGCTGTATCCGCAGCCCAACCTGCCCGGCACGAATCTCTTCCGGGCGAACCTGAACCAGGTGAGCGATACCCACACGTTCCTGGTTCGCGCCGACTATACGCCGGGGCAGCGGCAACGCTTCTTTACTCGCTCCAGCTATCTGCGCTCCACGGACGACCGAGGGTTTCTCGCTTCCCGGGCCCGCGCGAACTCGATCAGCGGCCCGCAAGCGCACTCCCTCCACCACGTCTTCACGCCGGGCGCAACCGTGGTGAATGAGGCGCGGTTCAACTTCACGCGCTTCGCCGTGAACGATGCCTTCGAATCGAGCCCGTTCCTGGGCGATCCCGGCGTGAACGGAGAACTCGGCTTTCTGATCGTCAACGGCCTCAGTTCCGCGGGCTATCCCCGCTATCTGGGCCGCATCACGGCGCAAAACAACTTCCAATGGACCGACGACCTCACCCTGCTTCACGGCGCGCATACCTGGAAGATGGGCTTGGCCGCGCGCCGCATTCAGTTCAACAACGGCACCTACAATACCCTCTTCATGGGCCAGTTGCGCTTCAACAACATTGACCAGTTCCTCGCCGGGCGCGCCGCCGCTTACAGCCGCAACATCGGGAATCCCTATATCGGCCTGCGGGGCAGCGAAATCAATACCTATGTGCAGGACGATTGGCAGCTCAGCCCCAGGCTGTCCCTGAACCTCGGCCTGCGCTACGAGTTCAACAGTGTGCCCGCGGAAGTGAACGGCCTCATTCCGGAGCAATTCCGCTTTCAACCGGATCGCAACAATTGGGCCCCTCGGGCCGGCTTGGCCTACCGGCTGCGCGAAGACGGGCGCACGATGTTGCGCGCGGCCTGGGGCCTCTATTACAACGTGCTCGAATGGGATTTTATCGGCTTGACCCGGTACAACCCGCCGCTCGTGGAAAGCGTGGCGAACAGCGCGCCGGCATTCCCCGATCTCCTGGCCGGCGCAACAACGCAGATTCCAAGCGGCCTGGTGATCCCGGACCGGAACATGCGTCAGCCCTATGCGCAGCACTTCCAGGCGACGGTGGAGCAATCCCTAGGCACGTCGCTGCTGGCGAGCGTGGGCTACGTGGGCACCGTCGCCTCCCGCCTCGCGCGCGCTTCGCAACCCAACGGCGGCGATGGACTCAAGCAGGCCCTGCGGCCGGACCCAACGGTGGGCGTCGTCACGCGGCTCGAAACGGCGGCGAACTCCAACTATCATGGCCTCGCGAGTTCCCTGACCTGGCGAGGGCGGTCGTTGCTCCTGACGGGCAGCTACACCTGGGCGAAATCGATTGACCAGGTGAGCGACATCCCCAACAGCAACCTGCAACTCCCCGCGAACATGCTTCCCCTCAACCCCAACGATTGGGGGCTGAACCGCGGGCCGGCGGATACGGATATCCGGCAGATCGCCAACCTCAGTTATCTCTGGGAATTGCCCCTGTTCGAGGGCCGCCGCTGGCTGGGCGGATGGCAACTGGCCGGCGTGCTCTACGCGCGAAGCGGCATGCCGGTGACCCTATACTCCGGTACGGATACGCCGCTCGGTGTGAACACGAACCGCATCCTGGATATCGAGGGCACGCTGCTCCGCGATGGGGGCGGGCGCAATCCGTTCCGGCTGGCGCCGGGGGTGGCGCGGGGGCAGATCACCCCGCTTGCGGGCCGCTACGGAACCATCGGCCGGAACACGGAACGATCCGGCGGTTACCTGCAGTGGAATGCCTCCGTGCAGAAGCGCTTTTCCCTCACGGAACGGCTGCGCGCGGAACTCCGGCTGGAGAGCTTCAACATCCTCAATCGCGCCAACTACAATGTGCCGGACGCCATCCTCAGTTCCCCCACATTCGGGATGGCGACCAGCGCGTTCGATTCCCGCCAAGGTCAGGTGGCGTTGCGGCTCGAATTCTGAGGCAATCTGCCGCCTCCCTCAAGCGGGGGAACCCGGGTGCCCGGCGCCCGCAGTGCGAAGCTGAACCCGGCGGATGTCCTCTTCCACGGAGATGTGGATCTCCACGCGATCCTCCGGCCATAGCGCGGGGTAACGGTCCCCCCATTCTACGAGCAGCAGGCTGGGTTCGGCGGCGTCCGCTTCCCGCACTTCATCGATCCACTCATCGACGCCGATCGCACGCACCTGAGCCTCGGTGTCCAAGCGGTAGAGGTCGAGGTGGAGCACGCGGGATCGCCCGAGATATTCGTGCATCAGCGTGAATGTGGGGCTGGAGACATCCCCCGCCGTTCCCGCGCCGTAGCCTTCGACAATTCCCTTTGCGAGCGTGGTCTTCCCCGCGCCCATCTCGCCGACGAGCAGCACGATCGCGTTTGGGCCGAGAAGCCCGGCAAGATGCCGCCCGAGGGCAAGCATCTCCTCGGCGCCCGCCGCCTGCCAGATGCCTTCCTGCCTTGATGTCGATTGTGGCTGCATCGCGTTCAGGATGTTGCGCAACGCGCAAACGCGCCGGGATAGTAGCGAAGCAGATCGGTCGCCATCAGCGATGCCTCCCCCAATTCGAGAGCGCCCAATTGCCCCGCCAACCCATGGATATATACGGCTGCGGCGATCGCCAGCTTGGGTTGGCTGGGATACTGCCCAAGCATCGATGCAATCGTTCCGGTCAGCACATCGCCGCTTCCGGCGGTGGCCATGGCGGGGCTGCCCGTGGGGTTCACCCACACCTCTCCATCGGGGAAGGCAATCAGCGTGCGCTGGCCCTTGAGCACCACCGTTGCGTTCCTCGCCACCGCGAGCGTGCGCGCCCGGTTGACGCGGTTGGCTTGCACGTCGGCCGTCGTGGTGCGCATCAGCCGCGCCATCTCCCCGGGGTGAGGCGTCAGCACGAGCAACCCATCGCCCGGCCAATCGCTCTCGAGCGCAAGGATGTTGAGTGCATCCGCGTCGAGCACAAGAGGCACGGGAACCGTTCCCATCAGCGAAAGCAGCATCGCACGGGTATCCGGAACCACGCCCATGCCGGGCCCCGCGGCCAGTACGGTTTTCCCGCCGATCAACTCATCGCCGAACGGGCCGTCGAGCGCCGTCGCTTCGATGAACCCGTCCGCGGTCTCGGCCAAACTCGCCGACATGAGTTCCGGCGCGATGCTCACGATGCGGTCGACGGCGGAATCTACCGTTGCTACCGTCGCCAGCCCCGCGCCCGTTCGCAGCGCGGCCAGCCCGGCCATCCCCACGGCTCCGGGTTTGGCGCGGGAGCCGCCGAGGATCAACACGTGGCCATAGTCGCCCTTATGAGAATTCCGGTCTCGCGGCTGGGCGAGAAAGCGCAGCCAGTCGGGCGTAATGAGCGAGAGGTTGAACTCCGGGTCCGTCTCCAGGAACGAATCCGGCGTGCCGATATGGCCCACGATCACCTCGCCGCAAGCGTCACAGAAGGGCGGCAGCGCATGGCACAACCGGAGGGCCGTGAACGTGACGCTGCCATCCACCCGGCAAAACTCGCCGCCCGTGGCAAGTCCATCGCTGCTCAGCCCGCTCGGAACGTCGATGGCGACCCTCCGCGCAAGCGGAAATCCTTTGTTCCACTCGCGGATGTACGAAAGAACGGGCTCCCTCGCGGGGCCTTCGAGGCCCGTGCCGAGCATGGCGTCCACCAGCAGCGTAGCCGCCTGCATATCCGGGCTCACTTCCCGCGAAATCCGGCCTCCCGACGCTTCAAACAAGCGCAAGTTCGCCGCGGCATCGCCCGTGACCTCTTCCGGGTCAACGGTGAGCACCACTTGGAGGGAGACCGGCGTAAACCGGGTAAGCAAATGCCGCGCCACCACCAGACCGTCGCCGCCGTTGTTACCTTTGCCGCAAAAGATCACGACCCGCTCTTCGCGCAACGGGCGTCCGCGGCGATTGCGCCTGATTCCGCGCCCACCCCGGCCCCAGCGGCTCCGCGGCTGCGAAGCCGCTTGCGAATCCGTGCCGATGCCCTCAAGCGCCTCGATAACGCGGTGCCCGGCATTCTCCATGAGCAGCAACCCTGGAAACCCGGCCTCGATTGTCTGCTGGTCAATGCGCCGCATCTGCGCGGCCGTCAGGATTTTCATGCGGCGTCGACTCCCTTACTCAGAACTTCTTCACGATCAGCAGAGTGATATCGTCGAACGGTTCGGCATCGCCTACCCAATCCCGTACCGCCTCGACGAGGATGTCCGCCAGCTCGCGCGCATCCTTCTCTCCATGGGCTAGCAGCAGGGCCTGCAGGCGTTCCTCGCCGAACTCCTCCCCGTATTCATTCTCGGGCTCCGTGATGCCGTCTGTATAGAGCACCAGCACATCCCCCGATTCAAGGTGAAGCGCGCTTTCCTCATACGTGGCGAAGGAAAACGCCCCCACAACCAGGCCATCCACGTTGAGCCGCGAAATCTTGCCCTGCCGGAGCAGAATGGGGGGCAGATGGCCCGCATTGGTGTATCGCAAGCCGCCGCTACGGTCATCGTAGACGCCAAAGAAGAAAGTGGCAAACTTGGAGGCGCTGGTGAACTGGTGAATCTGCTGGTTCAGCCGGGAGACCAGCAGCGCGGTCGAAAGCGCCTCGACGGAGACCGCCTCCTCATCCGCCGCTTCTCGTGTCGCAGGCAGGTAAGGCCGCAGTTGCGCGCGCATCGTGGATTGGATCGAAGCCATCAACAGCGCCGCGGAGATGCCCTTGCCGGCCACATCGCCAATCGCAATCGCGATCCGGTCGTCTCGCAGGCGGAGATAGTCGAAGTAGTCGCCGGAGGCCATGCGGGCAGGCTGGCTCATCGCCACAAGCTCGATATTTTCGAACTTGGGCGGCTCCTTTGGGTAAAGACCCACCTGCACCTCCCGGGCAATCTCCAGTTCGGATTGCATGCGCTCCTTCTCTTTCGAGATTGCCACCAGCGTTTCCAGGTTCTCCGTCATCCGGTTGAATGACCGGTTCAGGTCTGCCAGTTGATCTTCGCCCTTCACCAGAATGCGATGTTGAAATTGCCCCCGCATCACATGCTGCGTGCCTTCGTAAAGGTTCTCCACCGCCTGCGTAATGCTGCGCGAGAGCCCCATCCCAGCCATCAGCGAACACGCTTCCACAATCAAAAACAGGATGCTGGCGGAGACGAACAGCATCACCGCGAAATACTGCGTGAAGTCGATCGCGGAGCCCGGCAGCGGCTCTCTCCGCGAGAGCACTCCCCAAACGGCGGAAGGCCGGGTATTGAACGTGAGCAGCGCGGCATGGCTGGCATCCGGCTCGGTCCACTCGGCGATGTTGAGCGTGGATTGCCAGTTGACGCTGAAGTCGAGCGGATTCGTTTTCGGGATCGCGCCCATCGGGTCCCGCGGCTGCCTGCGGCCGGGCCGATTGGGGCCAAAGCGATAGAAGCGCTGTGAGGCGGAAGGGGAGCCCCCGCCTGTCTGGGGTGTGGGTTCCACTCGCCCCACGATCTCGGCATCCAGCAGGCCGGGCACCAACTCGTTCAGATAGGCGCGGGTCACTGGCATCATCACGCTGAGTTCGGCATCGTTCGGGCGCGTGTAGGCCCAAACGTAGAGGCGGTTCTCCCGGGAAACCAGTCCGTTCGTGCGGTTCCAGCCCGCCGGGGGAAACTCGCAGACGTTGCCAGGCGGCCAAGTCCACGTGCCCTCCTGGCTGCGGACACACAGTTGCAAGCCCGGGAACTGCTCTTCGAAATACGGAAAGATCCGCCCGATCAGATCGCCGCGTTCGGATGCGGGAGTGGTGGCGACCAATTCAGCCGGCCCGGAGAGCATCCCCTCCCGGCGATGCAATTCGCTATTCAAGAGAAAGCTGGAGATCTCGCCCGTGACGATATAGACGCCCAGCGCGGTAAGGATGACGATCAGCAGGATCGGCACCACGCCGATGAACACATACGTGACGCGCAAGCGATTGCGCAGCGGCCAAAGCAGATGCTTGCCGAAAATGCGCAGGTGGCGGATGCCCAGAACGATTCCGGCGATCACGAGCAGCACCCCGGCGAGCGCCCCCATCACCCCCAATTCCATGGTGAACGAAGCAGCGACAAAGATCGCCAGCAAGAGCAGATATGCGAGATCCACCAGCCGTAATTTCGGGATCGGGTTGGGTGGGTTTGCCATGCAACTGGAGCCGGCCCCGCCACCAGCCCCAAACGCATCTTGAGCCGGGGCGGAACGGAAGCAATGCGAAGCGCTTCCTTATTATCGGAGCACAAGGCCCCAATCGGAGCAAATCGGGCGCGGTGTCCGCAAAAATTGCTCCGGCGGTGGCAGTTCCCGGCCTGGGTGCAGGCCCGCCGGTAAGCGCTGAAATCGAACTCCGCCCCTCATCTTCCGCAACCAGGCGCAGCCGTGGAAGGCCGCGGTGTGCCGCAGTTCCATTCAGATCGCATAATCTATGCCTTGACCTCGAAAAAGATTGCAGCCATACTGCATGCCACTCGTGTCCAAATTAGCTCCGGCCATCCCCCGCCAACCCGCGAAAATGGCGCTCTTCTGCTAGGGTGAGAATCAGTTCCGCAAGAACGAATCTTCCCTCCCGGAAAGAGCGCCATGAATCGAGTATCCAGCATTTTCCGCCAGATGGTGAAACTGGTTCCCGCGACGCTGTTTGACCGCGCCGTTAGCAAGCATCGGGGCGAGCGTCATGCGGGTGGGTTCCGTTCGTGGGATCAGTTCGCGGCGATGCTGTTTTGCCAGTTGAGCCAGACCAAGAGCCTGCGCGCCTCCGAAGGCAAGCTGCGGCATTTGGGCATGTAGCAAGCGCCCGCGAATTCCACCCTCGCCTACGCCAACCAGCACCGGCCCTGGCAGGTCTATGAGGAGCTGTTCACGCTGCTCAGCGCGAGGCTCATTACAACAAGACCTTCTTCCGGGTGGTGCGCTATTGGGACGAATCGAGCCAGCGGGAGTTCCGGTTTCTGACCAACCATCACGAGTTGCCCGCGGAGACCGTCGCGGCCATCTACAAGCAGCGCTGGCAGGTGGAGTTGTTCTTCAAGGCACTGAAGCAGAATCTGCGGATCAAGAGTTTCGTGGGCACGAGCGCCAACGCGCTGGCGACGCAGATCTACTGTGCGCTGATTGCCATGCTGCTGGTGACCTTCCTGAAGCACCGCGCCAAGTACGGCTGGAGCCTGTCGAATCTGGTGGCGTTATTGAGACAGCAGTTGCTGGTCTACCGGGATCTCTGGACCTGGATCGACAAGCCCTTTGAGCCGCCCGAAGCGCTGGCGCTAGCGGACGCGGCCCAGATGCGGCTGGATTTGTGAGCGTGCGACCGATGGGGCGGCAATTTGGACAGCAGCAGAAGGCAGAGTACACGAAAGAGGGCAGCCCGGCGGGGACCTGGTTTCAAAATAGCAGGATTCAAACGCGCAAATGCCGTGCTTTCAACCCGGCTCAGTGCCGCTGGCTGCTAATTTGGACAGGCCTGATACGTGGCTAACGATCAAGCAGATAACGAGATTGTGAAGACCTTCTTCCACGAACTTCGTCATATTTTTCTGGGTGATTTTGGAAGGAATATTCCGAGAGGCTCACATCCGGTCGCAGACAGAGACATTCACGACATAGAGCGCGAGTCCGACCGCCATTTCAGTGGAGCTCCGTTGAGAAAGAAGTAAATCAGATGAAGAAGGTCTTGGTTGCATTGTTGTTTGGATTAGCGGTTCTGTCGGTTCTTTCGCAGGCGGATGGAGAAGCTTGGCCCTGCGGGCTCGAGAGAGATGTCTTGAAAATCGGCAGGTCCACTACATGGCTTTCCCCCGATGAACTCAACCGACGAGCGACTCGACGAATAGCACCGAAGCTTCCCCCGACGCTGCGTGTAACCGGTTCTATCACCGTCGACATCATCATTGGGCGCGACGGTCAGGTCAAGTGTGCCCGAGTGCAGAAAGGGCATCCGATCCTGAAGAAGGCAGCTTTAGCTCCGTCCGCCAGGTCTAATCCCACCGCCTTTCAGGCGGTTAGCTTTGAGCAGCCCGATTCCCTACGAGAATGGGAGAGATGGCGGAATACAGACAAAGCGCGCACGCGGTGTTCGACCT
>JADYZL010000154.1 GCA_020853155.1 Bryobacterales bacterium | reverse complement strand
TTCGCTCTGCAGCATGCCGTAGGCGTAGTCCCCATTCACTTCGAACGTGGCGCTCTTGATGCCCGCTCCGTCGCCATCCTGGCGGTCCGTGATGACGGCTTTGAACCCCTCACGCTCTGTCCAGCGAAGATACATGCGCAGCAGCATCTCCGCCCAATCCTGGCTTTCCGTGCCGCCCGCTCCAGGGTGAATGGTGACAATCGCGCTCCGGTGGTCGTTCTCGCCCGAAAGCAGCATCGCCGTTTCCATCCGGCCGATGATGGAGCGGTAACTGCTCAGCTCCGTCGCGAGTTCTTCCTCGACCGCTTCCCCCTCCCTGGCAAGCTCGAAGAAGGCGTCGAGGTCGCCGGTGAGGCGGGCGATCTGTTCTTCCTGCGAGATACCCTCTTCGAGGCGCTTGCGCGCGCGAAGCACGCGCTGGCTCTCTTCCGGGTTGTTCCAAAAGTCCGGAGCCGCGCTCTTCTCTTCTAGCGCAGCCATCTCCTTCCGCTTGCCCGGGGCGTCAAAGATACCTCCGGATGGCGGTAGCCTGCTGCTTGAGGTCGGTAAATTCGCGTTCTAACTCTTCCACGTGATCCATAGGTGAATCCAGTGTAGCAAGGGGCACGGCATGCAACCGCGCCCGTGCCGAAGACCGCCGGGACGGCCCTCCTAGTTCGATTGCCAGTTGTCGTTTTTCGTGCTCCACTTGCCCTCGGCCTTCTTCATTTCGAACTTCCGGCTGATCGGCTTCCCTTCGAGCACTCCGCTCACTGTCAGCGTCGCCGTGTCCCCCGCTTCCGAAGCTTCCAGCACCTCGAGGTTCAGCGGTTCCTCGGTTTGCATGAGCTTCACGAACTTCTCGCCGTCGGCGCCCTCGAAATCTTGAGGGTAGCGCGCCAGTCTCCGGATGGTTTCCATATCCGCGGAGCGCACCGCCTTGCGCATCGCCAGATACGTCTTCACGGATTCCAGTTCCGCGGCGGCTGTCCCCTTCTTCACATCGGCCTTCGGAGTCGCCGGTTGCGCCTTAACCGGAGCGGCAAACTTCGCGGAAACCTGGAACAGCATGCCGTTGACGGTGTTCGAAAGACCGTTCACCGCTCCGGAAATTTGGGAATCGGTCTGGCTGGACAACACGAGTTCGTCCATGGTGCCGGACATGCTCACGATCACATCATGGTCGCTGCTCCAGAGATTCATCGAAACATAGCTCCGCTCGTCCCCAATCTCGAACGTCACGCCGTGGAAGCCACCCTTGTTCTTCAGCTTCGAGATGCCAAGCCGATCGCGCAGCGCCTCTTCACTCACCGGCAGATCGCTCAGCGAAAGGCGTGTCGCTTGCTTCGTCTCGTCAAAGGTCTGAGGAACGCGGACCGCGGTGACGTACTTCAGCTCATATTGCTGGTCTCCCACCTTGAGGGCGCCGGATGCGGGCCCCTGCGCGGCGCCGGGCATCCCCCCCGCCAATAGCAGCAGCATGAGGCCGAAGACGGAGAGCGGCGAAGGGGAAAGTTTCGTCAAGATTCTGGTCATAATTCCAAGAGCGTGCTCGCTCGATCCCGTGGCTCACGGAATTTGCCGGGACCGGCCGGCTTCCATGCGGCGGCGCGAATCCCACGACACCCGGTAGCCCAACGTGATATTGTCCCGGAAGGAGTGTGCGATGTTCCCGAGGCTTCCAGGTTTCTTCCGATCGGGTGTGTTGGCGTTCTGCGGCGCCGCCTTGGCCGCGGCGTTGTTTCTTCCGGCAACCGCTTCCGCGCAAGACAACTATGACGAAAGCAAAGTGGGCAATTACGAATTGCCCGATCCGCTCACCTTTCTCAACGGAAAGAAGGTGACGACGGCGGAGCAGTGGACCAGGGAACGCCGCCCCGAGATTCTCCGCCTCTTCGAGGATCAGGTCTTTGGCGAAGTGCCTGCTTCCGCGCCCCTCGCGAGAGTGGTCTCCGTGGAAGAGGCCAAGGGTGTTCTGGGCGGGTTGGGCGACCGGAAACAAGTGGGCATTCAGTTCGTTCGCAATGGCTTGGCGGGTCCGGTAATGCAACTGTTGCTCTATGTGCCCGCGAAGCGAAGCGGCCCCGTGCCGGTTTTTCTGGGGCTGAATTTTCTGGGGAACCAGGCCGTCGATAAAGACCCTGGGATCAAGCTGGGGATCGTCTGGTCCCGCGATACCCTCACCAGAACCGGCGGCCCATCGCGAGACCGCGCCCGTATCGTCTCAAAGATCGCTGCCGAGGCGTCGCGTGGAGAGAGAGTAGGACGCTGGCAGGTGGAGAAAATCCTGCAAGCCGGTTTCGGACTCGCCACCATCTACTACGGCGATATCGAACCGGATTCCGTACTGGGCTTCCCTTATGGAATTCGCGCCATGGCGCTGAACCCGGGGCAAGCGAAACCCGCGGCGGACGATTGGGGAGCCATCGCCGGCTGGGCCTACGCGCTCAGCAAGGCCATGGATTACCTGGAGACCGACGCGGATGTGGATGCGAAGCGCGTCGCCGTGATGGGGCATTCCCGGCTCGGCAAGACCTCGCTCTGGGCCGGGGCGATGGATGAACGCTTCGCCATCGTGATCTCGAACGATTCGGGCGAGGGCGGGGCCGCCATTGCCCGCCGGAATTTTGGGGAACGCACCGAGGGGCTCAACCGGAACTTCCCGCATTGGTACTGCGCGAACTTCAAGCAATACAGCAACCAGGAAGCGCGCCTGCCCGTGGATTCGCACATGCTGATCGCGCTGGCGGCTCCGCGGCCGGTGTACGTCGCGAGTGCCGTGGAAGACCGCCACGCCGACCCGCGCGGAGAGTTTCTGGGGGCGGTGGCGGCCGGCCCTGTTTACCAGCTCCTCGGCAAGCAGGGTCTGGGCACGGATGCGATGCCGGGAGTTCATCAGCCCATCATGCACGATGTCGGCTACCACGTCCGCGCCGGCGTGCACGACGTAACGGCGTACGACTGGGACCAGTACATCGCCTTCGCAAAGTTGCACTACGGCATGAAGTAGGCGGCGGCTAACAAACGAAGAGGGCCGCCCCATGAAGGGCGGCCCTCTTTAATTGATTCGAGCTTCTCCGCCTAGAGAGCGGCCAGAACTTCTTTCATAATGTGCTGAGCGCCTTCGACGCCATCCCAGGGGCCGTCTTCGTATTCAAGCGCGAAGATCCCCTGGAAGCCCGCTTCATTCATCACGCGGGTGGAACGCTGAATGTCGTTATTCTTCCAGCGGTTCCAATACTTCGCGTGAACCGTGCTGTGCGCGTAGGGCGCAACCACCGCCAGCCCGTGATAGAGCATGTATTCATGTTCCCAATTGCAGAAGTCGGGTGACGCTTCGCACCACGGGCTGTTCACCTGGTCAATGATGATGCGGATGTTTGTCGGGTCCGCCGTGAGGCCCCAGTGGTTTTCGATCGTGACCTTCACGCCCACCTTTCCGCCGTGGTCCGCCATTTCCTTGAAGGATTCAATCGCGCGCGTCAGGTAGCCCTCGATCTCATCGTTCTTCGGATAGCCGCCGCCCTCCGCCTTGGCAGTCGGCGTCAGGCGAGGTCCGCCGGAATTGACGCGCATGGTCTTGGCGCCGAGCGTGGCCGCGGCATCCAGCCATTTCTTTGCCGTCTCCACGCCTTCCTTGCGGAGATTGTCTTCCGGAACGCAGATATTGCGGGGAGCGTTATTCGAGATATGGTGGCAGAGCATGCCGGTGCTCGCGTACTTGTTCGCGAGTTGCTCAATCCAGCGCTTCGAGGAGGGCAGCGAGGGATCGAATTCCATCATCTTGCGCTCCTGGCCGTTGAACACGAACGTGGAGGACGTGTACATCGACTCGTCCTTGCGGTCTCCGAAGAAGCCGGAAAACACATCCATGTGATACACGCCGGGAAACCGTTCCTTGGTGAACGCGGGAAGATCGAACAGCGTAAGCTTGCCGTACTTCTTCTGCATGGCCTCGGTGGCCTCGCTCATCCGTTGGGACGAGCCGCCCATGCTGAAAAGCGGCCGCAGCGGCCAGGTGTTTACCGCGATGTGAGCCAGCTTTTCGCTATCGGTCAGTTCCCGTTTCGCGCCGCGATTGCCGGCCAGCGCCGACGAGCCTGCGGCCATCGTTAAGGCAGCCGCTCCCGCGGCGCCCTGAAAAAAATTGCGTCTGTTAAAACTCATGTGCCTATCCTCTTTCCCTGAAGGTGGCGACCGTGTTCGCGGCCCTCAATTTCCACCCCATTAAATCGAATTAATGCCAACGACCTCTGAGAAATGACGACGGCTTAATCCAGTTCGTTACCCGGTTTCCCCGCAATTTCCGGTTTCCAAAGGGAATCGCGCGATCCACCGCCGCCTTGAGGCAGCCTTCCTCGTTTGTTAGCATCCCCATCAGAAGGCCATTTTCCATTGCGGCAAAAGCGTGTCATCCCGTTCCTGCTCCTGTGGCTGCTCACCGGCGGCATTGCATCCGCGCAGGACCGGCCCGCCGGGAGTTTCGAGGCGCAGTGGCGCGAATTTCGCGTGCCGCCGTTCGAGGTGATCGTCGAACGCGATACCAACGACGCACGCGCGTTCCTCGGCGATCTCTTCCAATTCCGTCATCTGCTCGTCACCGCATTCCCCGGCAAAGAATTGAAGGCGCAGTGGCCCATCCGCATTTGGATCCTCAACGGCTCCATTCCTCTTCCGCCGCCCGCAGCGCAGGGGTTGCCCGTCGTCGTGGATCGTTACGTGGCCGTGCTGGGCAGTCCTCCGCATCTCACGGCCGCGCTTCGGTATCGGATCGCGCAAACCATCCTGCACGACAACCTGCGCCCCATGCCCGCATGGTTCGAACACGGCTTGCTTTCCCTGCTCGGCGGCGCGAGCATCGATGGCCAGGTGATCCGGCTGGCTGCCCCGGTTGACTCACAGCATCGTAACCTCGATTGGGCGCGCGTCTATGCGCTGCTCGCCTCCAAGGAATCCGTCCCCGCGCTCAGCGCCCTTACCGGCAACCTCGAGAAAGGCATGGAGATTCGCCTCGCCTTGCGCAACAGTTACCAGACAGATCTCGAGAAGCTCGATGCGCAAGCCCGGGAGGCACTCGCGATCACTACCGTCAAACCCGTCCTGTTTTCCGGGCTCGCCAACAATCCCAGGCAGGATTTTCGGGATTGGTATGTGCCCCTCGGCTATAGCGAGCTTGCGCGGCTGAGCCTGCTCGCCTCCCGCCACGAAACGGCGTCCCTTCGCAAGGCGCTCGCCGCGCTGCGCCCGCGATACGGCGAATTGGACCCGCGCGCCCGCGTGGAGATCGAAGCCATCGATGCAATCGATGCGCTCGCCGCCGGAGAGAGTGAGGAGGCCGCGCGGCAACTCAAGGCCCTCACTTCCGTCGGCGTCAGCCGAAGCGCCCGGGTCTACCTGGAAGCGGCGAAGCTGAGCAAAGACGCCGCGGAAAAGAAGCGGCTGGCGGCGCGGGCCAGGGAGTTCAACCCGAATTGGGCGGAGGTGGATCGCCTGCTCGCCGTCCTCGAAACCAACCCGCCCGCTCACGCCAAACTGCTCTACGAAGCCGCCCGGCTGGACCCTCGCAATCGCGCTCTTTGGGAGGAGGCTGCCGCCGCCGCGGAGAAAGCGCGAGATTTCGCGATGGCGGATGCCGCTCTTGAAGGTGCGGAGCGTTCGGCCATCGACGATGCGGAGAAGGCCAAACTTCGGGAGCGCCGCTGGAGCCTTAGAGACCAGCGCGCGAAGAAGGAGGAGGAGGACCGGCAATCGAAACTCGCGGAAGATCGCAAAGAGATCGAAGCGCTGAAGGCCGTCACGATGTCGCGCATCGATGCGGCTCTCGCGCGCGCCAACAAGCAGAATGAATCTCCCGGTGTGGAGAAGCTCGAGATCGTTAAATATGGCGAACTCGACCAGAAGGAAACCGTCACCGGGCGCCTCATTCGCATTGAGTGCCGCTCCGGCGGAAACCTGGTGCTGGAACTGGAGAGCGATACGGAGCGAACCCGGCTTCTGCTCCCGGACGCGTCCAAAGTGAAGATCGAGGGTGGCGCCGCCCTTTCCTTTCGTTGCGGTGCGCAATCTCCCATACTGACGATTACGGCGGAGTACATCCCGAAAACGAACGCGGTCCTCGGCACCATCGGTGAGGTGCAAGTGCTCCGTCCGGAAGCCGAGGGCACACCCGTCGCGAAGCCCTAGCTCTCCGGTGGTACGCTGTAGACGAACCCTCGCGCAGCATGAGCAATCTCCCCGTTTCCCCCGCACACCGCTGGCGCTGGCTCGTGATGGGTGTCTTCGTTCTCTCCTCCGCCCTCAACTACCTGGACCGGCAGATACTCGCTCAACTGGCCCCCATCCTCAAGACGGACCTCCACATCACAGACCAGCAATACGGCTGGCTGCTTTCCGCCTTCGCCGCCTTTTATGCCGTGAGCGCGCCCTGGGCCGGGTGGCTGCTCGATCGCCTTGGGCTCACGCGCGGCATGAGTACGGCCGTGGGATTCTGGTCCCTCGCGGGGATGGCCACGGGCCTGACCTCCGGCTTCTGGAGTCTCGCCGCCTGCCGCAGTGCGTTGGCCGTCGGCGAATCCGCCGGCGTGCCGGGTTCCGCGAAAGCCGGCCGCCTGTATCTGCCCGCGCCCGAATATGCCCTGGGCAGCGCCGCTGGTCAGGTCGGTCTCACCGTCGGCGGCGTGGTCGCGCCTCCCCTTGCCACCTGGTTCGCGCTTCAAGGGCAATGGCGGGCAACGTTCCTTGTGGCAGGCGCGCTCGGCCTGCTTTGGATTCCCCTGTGGCGGATGGTGG
>JADYZL010000153.1 GCA_020853155.1 Bryobacterales bacterium | reverse complement strand
GCCTTCCTCCGCACGCTCTCATCTGAACAGATTGGTTAGACGTATGGAATCCCACTGCCTGCGACATGATCGTTTACCCGGCTCCAGCCACCTTCTGCTCGATTACGTCTACCGGTTTGAGAATCTTGTCGCGTTTTACCCCTACGCGCCTTACCACCCGGAGTCGCTCCGCCGCGCGGCAGAGGCGATCCGTTTTCCGGCGGAACGCCGCCGTGGCATCGTCCAGGCGCTGAGTGTACAGAACCCCGATTCTCCACTGCTCGCGAAACTCGCCGCGGAGGGAACGGTGGCGGTCGCCACGGGGCAGCAGGTGGGCGTTTTGGGCGGGCCGGCATACACGGTCTATAAGGCGCTTACCGCGGTGCGGGTGGCGGAATCGCTCGAAGCGGCGGGCATCCCCGCCGTGCCGGTGTTCTGGCTGGCCAGCGAAGACCACGACCTTGAGGAAGTGGACCACGCCTGGCTCTTTGACGCCTGCCGGCAACCGCTGCGCTATCAAGCCGGCAACGGCGCTTCGTCGGACGCTCCGCCATCGTCAATTCCCGTGGGGTCGCTACCGGTTCCCGCCGTGCGCCGGGAGGAACTGGAGCGGGCATTTGCCGATCTGCCCTTCGGAGCGGAGATCACGGCACTGGCGGCGGAAGCGTACCGGGAAGGCCGCACCTATGCGCAAGCATTCCGGGAATTGTTGGAACGCATTCTGGGGAACCACCGCGTCCTTTACCTCGACCCGCTGGCGGAAGAGATTCGCATCCTCGCCGCGCCGCTGCTGGCTCGCGCCGTGGAGCAGTTCCCGCTGCTTTCCTCTCAGGTTGCGGCACGCAGCACGGCCCTCGAGCATGCCGGCTACCACGCGCAAGTGCATCTCGATGCGAATAGCTCTTTCTTCTTTCTCCTCGACGAAGGGGAGCGATTGAACCTGAAGGCGCGCAACGGCGGATTCTCGAACGGGAAGAGAACGTGGAGCGCAAAGGATCTCTCCGCCCTCGCCGCCTCGATTTCGCCGAATGCCCTGCTGCGCCCCGTGCTGCAGGATTACCTGCTTCCCACGGCATGCCTCGTGGGAGGAGCGGCGGAGATCGCCTATTTGGCGCAATCGGCGCCCCTCTATGCGGAGTTGCTCGGGCGCTCTCCCGTTTTTCTTCCCCGCAATGGCTTTACCCTGATCGATGAGAAAGCCAAACGCTACCTGGACCGTTATGGGCTATCCGTCGCAGAGTGTTTCACGGGCGAGCAGGCGTTCGAGGAACGTCTGGGCCGCACGCGTATTCCAGAGCACCTGCGCGGCAGCATGGAAGGCGCCGTGAGCCAGACCTCAGCCTTGTTTGACCGGCTGCGCCAGGAACTGCTGGAGTTCGACCCCACCTTGGCGGCCGCATCGGAGCGGAGCCGCACGCGCGTGCTTTATCAGTTCCAGAAGCTGGAGCGGAAGACCGCCCGCGAGATCACCCGCCGCGAACATCGCGTGCGCGCCGATGCGCACTATTTGCGCGGCCTCATTTATCCGGAGAAACATCTGCAGGAGCGGATTTACTCGTTTCTGCCGTTTCTCGCCGCGTACGGCACGGGCCTTGTGGATCTGATCTACGCCGGCACCCACGAGAACTGCCAGGATCATCACGTACTGGTGGTCTGAGCGTTGCCCCATCCGGCCTTTTCACTGGCCTAATCCGGCATTCTGATCCGGCCCGAACCGGCACTCTGGTATGATTCTTCTCACGTCCGTGCTGCGATTAGAAGCGTGGCGGAGACGTATCAAAACTTTTCCCGGAGAGATCCCGTGGGCCATAATCGCAGAACATTTTTGCAATCCGTAAGTGCGTCGTCCCTGATCGCGGGCGCGGTTCCGCAAGCGGGAGCGGCGCAGGCAACTTCATCCGCTGCAAAGCCGCAGAGCGGGCAGGCGCGCCATTTCGTGCGGATTGCGCACGGCGGCGCCAATCGATACGGATTGCTCGAAGGCGAGCAGGTGCGCATTCTGGCTGGCGGCCTGTTCGGAGACCATCGCCCCACCGGGCAGACCGTCGCGCTCAAGGACGCGAAACTCCTCTTCCCGTGCGAGCCAAGGCAAGTGATCGCCTGCGGACTTAACTATCGAAGCCACCTCAATGGCGCCCCCGTCCCCACACGGCCGGAGATCTTTTTCAAATCGATCTCCTGCCTGCAGAATCCCGGCGATCCGATTCTGATTCCGCCCGGCGCGAAGAATGTGCATTTTGAAGCGGAGATCGTGATCGTGGTAGGCAAGCACGTTCGCAACGCCACACGCGCCCAGGCGGAGGCGGCCATCTTCGGCGTCACCTGCGGCAACGATGTTTCCGAGCGCGATTGGCAGGGCGGCCCCGACAAGGACTTGCAGTGGTGGCGAGCAAAGGGCGCGGCCACGTTCGGCCCGCTTGGCCCATCCATCGCCCGCGGCGTGAACTACGGAAACCTGCTGGTGCAGATGCGGCTCAACGGGAAGGTGATGCAGAGGCAATACACCTCCGATCTGATCTTCGATTTGCCCTCCATTCTCATGCATGTATCGAAGTACATGGACGTGTACCCCGGCGATGTGATCTACACCGGCACGCCGGGCTCCACCTCCGCCATGAAACCGGGGGACATCGCGGAGGTGGATATCGAGGGTATCGGCATTTTGCGCAATCCGGTAAAAGCGGGCTGAAGCCATCGCCGGTAGAGCGTGGCTGGGAGGGGTTGCGCGCAGACCTCCCCAGCCTAAAGAATGGAAGGGCAATGCAGAGACGAAATTTCCTCATGAGCGCCGCCGGTTTCGCGGCCGCGCCCGCGCTTGTTCGGGCCGCCGGACCTCAGCCCCTCTTCAATGGCAAAGATCTTACCGGATGGCACATTGTGGACGGCCCCGATAGCGCCTTCTACGTGGAGGACGGTGCGATTTGCGCCAGCCCCTCCTCCGGGTGGCCCGCGTGGCTCTCATCAGACCGGAAGTTTGAGAACTTTGACCTTTCGCTCGAATTCTTCGTCGGCGGCTGGAGCGATGGGGGCGTTTATTTCGCCGCTCCTCCGTTCGGCCCGCCTACCGCTTGCGGCTACAAGGTGAATATCTTCCAGCAAGTGGATGCAGAGCCCAAGTCGAACTCGATGGGCGCCATCTTCCCATTGGTGGCCCCCACGAAGGTGAACGTCAAGAACAAGGGCGAATGGAACACCATGCGCATTCGCTTCGATTGGCCCTCTCTCAAGGTGTGGACCAATGGCGAACTCATCCAGGATCTCGACGTGCGCCAGAATCCGGAGCTGGCCCACCGGCTCCGGCAAGGCACGATCGGCCTCGAGGGCCTCAGCTATCCGCTCAAGTACCGGAACCTGCTCATCGAAGAACTCCCCTCCACCGACAAATGGACCGTCCTCTTTAACGAAGCCGCGGATATTGAGAAGCACTGGTTGATCACCGACAACAATAAGCGCAACCCGGTGCGCTTCGTAGGTTATGGCCCGGTGCTTTGGTGCGATGGCGCCGGCAACCTCGGCACGAAGGAACTGTTCGACGATTTCGAACTCCATCTCTACATCCGGGGGCCGCGGGAGCATAACAGCGGCGTCATCTTCCGCTCGAACGGCGACGAAGCCGCGTCGATCGCGGGCAAGTACGAGATCCAGGTACACAACGTGCCGGAAGCACACTATCCAACGGGTTCGCTCTATCATTACAAGCGCTCCCGCTACCCGAATATCCAGGATGAAAAGTGGTACCTCTTCCAGATGGGCGCGAAGGGCGCCGATTGCTGGGTGAGAGTCAACGGTGAGACCGTGATGGAGTACAACAGCCTCAAGAACCTGAAGCCGGGCCGGATCGAATTGCAGGCGCACGCGCCGGGCAAATGGGTCGAGTTCCGGGAGATTTGGGTGAAGCCGGCCTAGAATCATGATGCGAAATCGAATTGGGATTGGCCTTATGGCGGTGGTGGCGCTGCTCGCGGCCGGTTGTGGAAAGAACACATCGAACACGCCACCCCCGGATGCCGGCGGACCCCTGCCCGCGGCCTCCGCTCCCAGTGCTGAGAAACCACCCGAAGCGAACCCTGCCGCCGCAGTGGAACCGGCGGTGGGCGCTGCCGCACAGGCCGGCGGGCTGCAATGGAGCGTTCCGGAAAACTGGGTCGCGGAAGCCGAGCGGCCCATGCGCGCGGCAACCTATCGCGTACCGGCGGCTTCCGGCGATGCGGAGGCAGGAGAGTGCGCCGTGTTCTATTTCGGCCCCAATGAGGGCGGAGGCGTGGACGCGAAGATTGACCGCTGGATCGGGCAGATGAAGCAGCCCGATGGCTCTTCCTCCGGCGCGAAAGCGAAGACGCGCAAACTCAACGGCACGCTGCCGATTACGCTGGTGGACCTCACGGGCACCTACATGGCGAGCGGTGGCCCCATGATGCAGGTGACTGCGGAGAAGCCGGGGTTCCGGTTGATGGGCGCCATCGTGCAAGGTCCGCAAGGCGCGGTATTTTTCAAGTTCACCGGGCCGGAGAAAACGGTGGAAGCCAACGCTGCGAAGTTCCTTGCGATGGTGCAGGCGACCGGCCTGGCGAAGTAGCCGTTCACGGTCGCCGGCGCGCCGCAACGATGGAATCTACGGCCGCGGTATGGTCGCAGCGGGGGCACTTGTAGCGCCATTCGCCGGTTCCGCCTCGAAGATGTTGCCGCTCAACTCACCCATCGTGAAGACGAGCTTCCCCGGCTGCACGATCATCTCGGCGAATCCGCGCGGCACGTTCAGCAGCGAACGCCGCGTGGCCTTCGATTCAAAGACCACGAAGGGCTGGCCAACCGGCCGCCGCGTCCGCGCATCCAGGCGCTGCGCGTAGATGCTCCGGTGGCCGTCGCGCTCCGACATGTAGTAGATC
>JADYZL010000152.1 GCA_020853155.1 Bryobacterales bacterium | reverse complement strand
TGAAATAGGCGTGCCTCTCCATCGTGATGTATAATCAGAACTTAGGGCTAGTCTACCCGGCTGGCCTTTTTCTTTTCGAGGGCGATCCGCACTATGAGCACACGTCAATTTCGCGCTACCAAAGCGCAGGCCGCCGCGATTCCGGACGATCCGGAGCGCAGCCGCTTCCGCTTCATCACCGTTGCCGCCCGCCGCGCGCGGCAGTTGCAGGCGGGGGCGAGGCCCTACCTCCTTTCCGCCACCAGCAAGCCCACCGCCATCGCGATGGAAGAAGTGCGGCGAGGGTTGGTGGAGTATGAGGTGCTGGATTCGGACGCACTGGCATCGATGGCGGAATCCTAGCAAGTCACCGGTGAGCACCGGAAGCTGTCTGGATTGCCCGGAGCATGATATCGGCTCAACCGGATGGCTCTTGAATGGCGCCATCCCTTGCCTCCCCTTTCTTTTCCGAAACCCTCCGCCGCGGAGGTTGTCTTCATGAAGATTGCACTATGAAGATTGCACTGGGAGTCGGCGGCGGCATCGCTGCCTACAAAGCTGCGGAATTAGCCCGGTTACTGATGGAGCGTGGGCACCAGGTAGAGACGATCCTGACTTCCGCCGCGCAGCAGTTTATCCAACCGTTAACCTTCGCCGCGCTTACCGGGCGCAAAGTAATTACCGGATTATTCACCTCAGGCGGATCCGATGACGTCCTTTCGAGCGCCATCGAGCATATTCGCGTGGCGCAAGAGAACGATCTCTTGCTGGTTGCTCCCGCAACCGCCGATCTGCTGGGGAAGTTTGCCGCCGGTTTAGCCCCGGATTTCCTCACGACCACCTATCTGGCGTTTCCAGGGCCGGTGGTGCTCGCTCCCGCGATGAATACAAATATGTGGGAGCACGCGGCTACCCAGGCCAATGTGAGCACCCTCCGTGAACGGGGAAACTGGATTGTTCCACCGGGCTCCGGCCTGCTCGCCTGCGGGATGGTAGGACCCGGCCGGTTGGCCGACCCCGCGGAGATTGCACTCGCGGTGGAAGGCGCATTGCACCCGAGTCGGGACCTCGCTGCCGAGACGGTGTTGATTACCGCAGGCCCCACCCAGGAACCGCTGGATCCTGTCCGCTATCTCACCAATCGATCGAGCGGCAAGATGGGGTATGCCCTGGCCGAGGCGGCCCAGGCGCGTGGGGCGCGCGTGCTACTGGTGAGCGGACCCGTGAATCTGCCTGTTCCGCCGGGAGTGGAGATGACGCGGGTGCGAACGGCGCGGCAGATGCGCGACGCGGTGATGGAACTCCTCGGCCAGGCGACGATGATCGTGAAGGCGGCCGCCGTCGCCGATTTCCACCTCGAAGCCGTGCCGGAGCACAAAGTGAAGAAGAACCCCGGACGCTTCCACCTGGAACTCAGCGCGACACCGGACATCCTTGCCGAGGTTGGCGCGCGGCGCGGGGCGCATCAGATGCTGATCGGGTTCGCGGCGGAAACCCAGGACCTTGTCCGCGAAGCGCGGCGGAAGATGGAAACAAAGAACTGCGATATGGTGGTGGGAAACTTGGTGGGCAGCGAGGGGACTGGATTTGACTCCGACGAGAACGCCGTCGTGCTTGTGACCCGGAACGGGGAGGAGATCTCCGTGCCGGCCGCGCCGAAACGGGGAATCGCTCACCGTATCTTTGATGAAGCTCTCAGGCTGCGCACGGCGTTTCCAACAGCACCATGACCAGGGAAGAACTGATCCGCGAATTGGAGTTTTTTGAGGACCTGGGGTTCCATACTCTCTTTCTGGAGGGGGGTAGCGCCGGAAGGCCTGCCTCCAGATCCAGCGAACGCGAGGTTACAGTTCCCCCTCGTGAGGAGGTTCTCGCGCCGTCACCCGAGGTTGGGGCGGCGCTCCCAACCGCCAGCCGATCCGTTGCCTCCCCAAGTTCTACCGTGACTATTGCGGCGGGTGGCGCTCCCGTGCAATTTCGATCCCTTACGATGAATGCGATGCCTTCGATGTACGACGCACTGGGGGTGGACCCCAAGGAAGACAGCCTTGCCCGCATCCGCGAGGACATTGGCGATTGCAAGCGCTGCCGCCTGTGCCAAGGCAGAGACAAGATCGTCTTCGGTTCGGGGAATGAACACGCCAAGCTCGTTTTCGTGGGAGAAGCGCCCGGCGAGGAAGAAGATCATTCCGGGCTGCCTTTCGTGGGCCGTGCCGGGCAGTTGCTCACGAAGATGATCGATGGCACCGCAGAGCGGGAAGGAATTCCCGTTCGTCGCGATGACGTGTACATTTGCAACGTCGTGAAGTGCCGGCCGCCCAGCAACCGGAAGCCGGAGAGCGACGAAATGGAGATATGCGGACAGTTCCTCTACCGCCAGTTAGCCGTGATCCAACCCAAGGCGATTTGCGTGCTTGGCGCAACGGCGGCCCAGGCGTTGTTGAACACGAAGGAACGGATTGGGAAAATGCGTGGGGAGTGGTTTCGATGGCGGGATATCCCGGTGATGGTGACCTACCACCCATCTTATTTGCTGCGCGCCTACAACGCGGAAGCGAAGCGCGAGGCGTGGGAAGACCTTAAGAAAGCGCTGCATTTCGTTTACGACGATCCTGCGAATCTGCCTGTTCGCTAACCATCAACCCCGCACGCTGCGCGGGCTGCCGGCACACTCAAATGAACTCGCGCAGCCTCTTTTCGAGGTCCTCCGCCTTCAAAATGCCCGCGTGGTAAAAGGCCACGGACCCGTCCGCCCGGATTCCCGCCATTGTCGGAATCGTGCTGGCGCCGTATCGGTCAAAATTCTCGATTCCAAAGGGGATAGGGCAAGTGCCCAGATCGGGATAATCGATCTGGCGGATTTCCTGGAGGTGTGCAAGTTCCACGGCTTCCTCCACGAGATTCCCTTTTGTGGTGAAACCAAAGAGCCGTGTGGGGGCAACGACGGTGAGCGCTTCTCCGAATGTCTGGCGAACACGGGCAACGGCGCGAGCCTGCGTCCGCGAATCCGAGCACCAATGCGCCCAAAAAAAGAGAAGGCAGGGGCCACTAAAGAGGGTTTCGCTGCCCGGTGCGGAATTCGGCAGCGGCGTCCAATCGAGCGTGGGCGCCGGTTCTCCCGCGAGTGAAATGGAATGCAGGCTTTTACGGATCCGCATGCGGAAGGGCTGCGCGTCAAAGATCTCCAATTGCCGATGTAGATACGCAACCGCCGCCGTGGCGCCATCGCCGGAGAGTAACAAGTCCGCCTCCACTTCAATCGCGGCGCTCAGAGCGAGCGCCAGAGAGGAACTCGCCGGTACGATTTCCTCTTTGAGTTGGCCGTGGGCGAGCGCATAGGCATCCCGCGCATAGGCCCGCGCTTCGGTGGAAAAGCCCTTGGAGGCGGTCGCTCGCGCCACCCAGGATAGCGATTCCGCGTAGAACGCATCCCTGCCGGATCGAGCTTCGTAGTCGTTGAGCAGTGTTTCCACGACCGGAAACTCTCCCGTTCGCGCGGCCGCTTTCAACTCCCGCAGAAACAGTTCCGGCGCGAATTCCGACGAATTGAGATTTTGGGTGGGCGGAGGCACTCTCTTAGAATACCGGGGAAATACCGGTTTAGACGCCACGCGGGCAGACCAAGAGGGACGGCGGCCGTTTACGGAGGAACCGGTTGGAATGAGTTCAGGAAAACCCAGCCGGAGGCGAGCTTGGCGGAATCTTCCAGATAGAGCCACGCCAATTTTTGCCCGGTAAACCCTGCCTTGAATTGGATATCCACCACGGCTGAAGCCGTGACGTCGCTCACCGACGTGCTCATCTCCGAGAGATCCACGCTGCACTGGCTATTCTGCAGCACGGTGTTCCCTCCGATCGTCCCGCTGCCCTGCCAGGCATTGCCGGCGTCGTTGAGGAGGAGCGCCTGGTTGTCGATGCGGCGGATTAGCAGATAACAGCCGCCCGCATTCGCAAGGGCCGTGTTGGCAAGGAAGTAGAAATCCTTGATATCGCCGCCCCCGTTTTGATCGGAACCAGTCAGGCTGAACCGGAGTTTTGTTCCTGCGGGAGCGATGGAGATCGAATCTGCCTTTGGGTGTACATACGATGGGCCGATCGGCACCGTGAATGCGCCTTGCGTCCGCCATCCGAGAAAGGCGTTGCTTTGGTCGCTCACGAGGGTCCATACGGTGTTTGAGCCGGCGGCGGCATCCTTGAACGTCAGATACACGGAGAGCGTGAGTGAGTCGCCTGCCTTGGTGGCGGCGGAATAGCCCGCCGAGAGAATACAACTGGAGTTCTGAACAGTGCCTGAAACCCCCGGCGTGAGAGGGCCTAGGAACTGCGTTGTGTTGTCGTTGAGCAGCTTCAACTGATTCGTTTGCTGGCTGTAGAGTACATAGCAACTGTTTGCATAGCTGAGGGTGTCGTTGGCTAGAAGGTGAATCTCCCGGAGGTCGCCGGCCCCATTGGGATCCACCGCGCGCAGAACAAAGAGCGTGCTTGGGAAGACGCCGCTATTCGGTTGAAAATAATCGATCGAAGGCTGCACATTGCCTGCAAGCTGCGGCACCAGCCAGCCGCCCCGTAGTTGCCAGCCCGCAATGGTCCCGGCCCGGTCCTGGACGTACATCAAGAGAGACTTGGGACCGCCGAACCCAGGGCGGAACGCATAGTGGATTTTCACGCTGAGCTGTGAGGCATGGCCCCATGCCGAAGAGCGAGAGGCATCAATCACACACTGGCTGTTCGCGAGGAGCTTCGCCTCGCCCATAACGGCGCTCCCCACCCAGGCGGCGCCGTTATCGCTCAGCAGGGAGACCGTGTTCAAATCGGCATCAAAGCGGGTATAGCATGCGCCCACACTGGAAACCGCATTGTGGATATTGGCATAGAAGTAGCGAATGTCCTGGAAGCCATTTCCATCTTCCACGACATAGGAAAGGTGCGCAGTTTCTGTATTGCCGTTGGACGGCGTGACCGAGATGTTCGCAGGGTTCACGTTCGCGCCGCCGCGGCTGATCGCGGTGAGGAACGCGTCTCCATTTCCCGTGGGGAGCGGCTGCCGCGCATTGGTGGTCACGGGGAAATTCGCGGAGTGAGTCAACCCCACCGCAACGGTCCACGCATCTGTTCTCCTCGCCACGCCAAGGATTCGATCCTCGTCAGCCCCGCCCAAATAGGTAGAGAAAAGGAGGGCGGAGCCGTTGGGGTTCAGGCAACTGAGGTAGCCATCCACATGGCCACCGAGAGTAGGCTGCACGGGGTCCACGGTTGGGAAATTGGAGGATTGCGTATTCCCGGCAACACAGATTGCTCCATCCGTATCGATGTAAACGCTCGATGGCGATTCCGATTGCAAACCGCCCAGGTACGTGGCGAAGGACAACGTGCCCGAAGTGACATCGAATTTCGCCACGATACTGTCGTAGCTTCCACCTCGAACGGGCTGGAGCACTCCGGGGGTCACCGGGAAATCGTTGGATGCCGACGAACCGGCAACAATCGGATTGCCCGCTCCGTCGGTTATGACCGCGTAGCAGAAATCGGAACTTGTTCCGCCAAGGAATGTCGAGTAGAGCAGAGAAGCGCCGGTGTCGGGTACCTGCGCCAGGAAGCAATCGTAAGCGCCGAGAAGCACCGTTTGCATCGGGTTCGCCATGGACAGCAAGGAGGAAGAAGTGACGCCGGTGAACCACACCGTGTTTCCTCCGCCGAGCGCGAGGCCATATGCCTGGTCCCCGCCAGCCCCCCCGTAGACCCCGCTCCAGGTGAGATCGGTGAGATCTGGGGTGAATTTGGCGACGAAGGCATCGCTCCCGCCGCCGGGGACGGAAAGCCCAAACGAGGCGCGCACAGGAAAGTTGGAGGAGGCGGTATATCCGGCGACATAAGGATTGCCCGCAAAATCCAGAACGAGCGCGTTCACCCGGTCGCTGCCGGATCCTCCGAGGTACGTTGTGCCCTGTACGCTGGGGGTGTTGCCGAGCCGGATCCGGCTGAGGAACCCATCTTTCCCCCCGCCATTCGTGCTCTGATAGCGCCCGGCCGTTCCGGGAAGGTCGCCGGAATTCGTCTCTCCCGCCAGAAAAACGTCGCTGCCCCACACCCGGATGCTCGTCGGGATTTCGTCGCCGTTTCCACCGAAGTAAGTCGCTTGGAGAACGGTTCTCGCGTCCGGACTGAGCTTTAGAATGAACGCATCCTTCCCCGATTTCTTGTAAGCCTGAACGGGCACGACGGTTCCCAGATCGAGAGACCAGGTCTCACCCGCAATATAGAGATTGTTCGCCGTATCCACGGCAACCGCATTTGCCTGGTCGAACTGCGAACCGCCGTGGTAGCTCGAGTAGCTCAGCACGGGGTCCACGATGAGAGGAAGCGCGCGGTCATAGCCGCCAATCTCCAGCGCCCACTCGGATACGCCCGATGGCACGTATCGCGCGGCAACCCTTTGCTTAACGGAATCGTGCTCCTGATACGTGATGGGCGGTCTCAATATCCATGCGTCCGAGGCGCCGGCCTGACGGAGGCTTCCATCGGGCGCTAGAGTAAACCGGGAGTCCCCCGCGCCGGAGGAGGAAGGGCTGAACTTCCAACGAATCTGTGCCGGGTCCGCGCCGGGGTGAACAATATAGTCAAACTTCAATTCGCCGTCCGAAAGGTAGATGAGGAGATCGATTCCAGGGTAGAGGCCGTTTACGCGCACCCTCTCAAACGTAGGCAGATTGGTAGCCCAACGAGCAGAATCGTTACCAATGATGTAGGACACCACGCTTTCCGAAGGGGAATCACCAAGATACTGCGGCGAAGGGGCGGCGTCGAGCCATTGAATCGACACGTCCGGAATCCTCTCGCCGGCCTGAGGACTGTCCATGCGATAGAGGGTCAGCTTCCCCTTACCGACCATGATTGCCCTGTTTCCGGCCCTACCTCCAAAGAGAATCTCCGGCGAGAACTGGCCTCGGTTTGGATGAAAAGGCGCAAGAGTCCAGGATCCTCTCGGGTTTGCGGGAGCGCCCGGCATGAAGGCCTTTGTCGAAAAGCCTTCCGGCGGGGAGGACGCATTCAATACGGCCGGCATGAATCCAAAGAGCACGGTGATTGCGACTTGGAGCAAACGGTCAACCGTGAGCGGCAACAGAATGTTGGGGATCCTGGGTCTGGTAGCCGACTGACGCATCTCTCAAATTAGATCGGCGTCCGGACATAGTCCCGGGAGAGTACCGAGGGTTTCCAAGGTACTTGAAGCCACCGTTTGCTCGGGGGTATCCCTTAGCGTCTCTTACGCACGCGAGCCGCCCACTCCGGCTGCGGCAGCGAGCGTCGATTTCCGGCCAAGTCCAGCGCGTTCGCGAAGCTCCGCGTCTAGTGCGGTGAAGAGATGCGGCTTTGCCCGTAGCGCGGCCGAAGCTTCGGGAATGGTTGCACCCAGGGCTATCTCGCCAAATGACAGGCCCGCAGGCGTTCGTACGATTGCTCCGGCACGAAGGCCGAGTTTCACGAGGTCCGTCTCCCTGGATATGCCGCGATCACACAGGATCTCGAACTCCGCTTCCCTTCCGCTTCTGCCTAACGAGTTCTTCGCTACTTTGAGCGCGCAGCGGCTTCCGATCGCCTCTCCGCGGAAAGTCATAGTGGCGCGCCGCTCTACCCTTGCCCGAATCGACGCGAAGCAGTGTAAGGCGGGCGCGCCCGGGCTCGTTTCCGTGCTTCCGGTTTCCACCCCCAGGCGGGAACGCAACTGGTTCAGAAAGATCACACAACAAGGGGATTTCGGCAGAAGAGTATGCAGATCGCGAAGGCCGTGAACAAAGGGCCAGTACGCAAAATCCCCAATCCTGCCCGCGCGACCGGGAAAGGGCACCGGGGTCGGGTCCGGCCCGAGCGCGGCCACGGAATCCAGAACGATGACATCAACGGCACAAGTCCTGATGAGGGTGCGGATTACGCTAAACGCATGATGCACGCTATCCGGCTTGGCGTAGATGAGGCTGGCGGTATCGACGCCGATGCAGGAAGCATACTCTGGATTGAGGGTGTGTTCGGCATCGAGAAACGCCCCGACGCCCCCGGCGCGTTGGGCGGCTGCGATGGCCTCAAGGCCGAGAGTTGTTTTCCCGGAATCCGGCGGACCGAAGATCTCAAGGAGGTGGCCTCTCGGAAATCCGCCGCAGCCAAGAGCCCAATCAAGGGAGAGACATCCAGTCGCCAGAACATCCGGTTCCACCCCCGGGTCGAGAAGGATCTTCAGTGCCGCGCGATTCATGATGAGATGCACCCTGGGAACAAGCGGACGGCGAAGGGCCGCTTAGACCCATTGCGCCCACTATGGAATCAGTAGGGACAACGGCTGAAAGTTCTCAGAAAATCGACTGCGGGAAACAAGAAACAACAAAATGGAACGGCGGAGGGATGTCCCTGCCGGCTCTTAGACGTCTTGTCGCGACGCCCCGCGCCAAGCCCCGTAGCGCCGCAGAGCGACGACGGTGTAATCAACGCCGCTCGCGCAGGCGAGGAAGGTTACGGCCAGCACCAGGACGTCCGCAATGAAGGTCGGCAGCACGTGAGGGAATGCTGCCTCGAACAGAAGTACCCCCGCGAGGGACAATTGCGCCACGGTGCTCACCTTCCCGGTCCAGCGCGGAGGAAAGTCCCGGATACTGGTAGCAAACCAGGCATAGCTCACCATGGAAAGGATCCAGAGGTCTCGAAGGAATATCAGACCCACCAGCCACACCGGCGCCAAATCTGCTCCGGCGAATGCCATGTAAAGGGTAAGCAACAGCAGTTTGTCTGCTATGGGATCCAGATACGCGCCTAGTTTGGATTGCCAGCCAAATTGGCGGGCAAGGAAGCCATCGAGACCGTCGCTGAATCCGGCTACGGCCACCAACAGGAGC
>JADYZL010000151.1 GCA_020853155.1 Bryobacterales bacterium | reverse complement strand
CGGGCGCCAAGGCAATCTATTTGGAGCTTTCCCAGAATACCGCGCAGCGGACGATGCAATCGCGCGCGTTCTTTGGGCTGGCCCGCATTGCCGTGCTGGAACGCCAGACGGAAGCGGCGATTCAGTTGTTCGAGCGCGCGCTCGAATATGGCCCCGACCCTTCCACGAAGGGCTGGAGTTTGATCTATCTGGGGCGGCTGGCGGATATCGAAGGGGATGCCAGAAAAGCGGCTGCTTACTTCGAAGCGGCTCTCGAAGTTGCGGGACTTTCCAGGGCGGGTAAGGCCGCCGCGGAGAAGGGCCTGGAACAGGCGCGGAAAGAGCGCCGGTAACATACACTATTGGAAGAGGAACGAACGTGATGAAGAAATCCACCAGACTCCTGATTGCCTTGGTCGCGCTCGCCGCGATGGCATTCTCCGTATTCGCGCAGGGACCGCAACCGAAGTCACAAAAAGAGGTGGACGCTCTGATGGCGATCCAGGCAGCCACCACCGCCGATGGCCGCATCGAAGCGGCTACGAAGCTGATTCAAGATTTCGCCGACACGCAATTCAAGTCATGGGCGCTTTCGATCATCATGCAGAGCTATGAGATGAAGGGCGACATCCCGAACACGATCGTATACGCGGAGCAGACTCTTGCATCGAAGCCTTCGGATATCGAGGCAGCCACAGCGCATATCCGCATCGCGAATGGTTTGGCGCGCCAGACCAAGGAGTTCGACCTCGACCGCGAAGAGAAACTGAAGCGCGTGGAAGAGCATGCGGCCAAGGGCATCGCGCTTCTCGCGACGGCAACGAAACCGAACGCAGAATTCCCGGATGCGGATTGGCAGGCGTATTTGAAGGCGGAGGAAGCGATGGCTCACGACGCCGTGGCCCAGGCGGAGTTTGTGCGGAAGAAGTACGTCGAAGCTGCGGAATACTTCAAGAAGGCGATCGAAGCGCAGCCCGACCCGGTGCGGATGCTGAAGGCAGGCAATGCATACCGGCTGGCCAAGAAGTATGACGAAGCGATCGCGATGTTTGACCAGGCCATCGCCAGCCCTCAGGCCACCGAGCAGGTTAAGAGCTTGGCCAACAATGAAAAGAAGCAGGCCTTGCAAGCCAAGGCCTCCGGCGCTTAGCCTCGAGCTTTTTCGCGTTCGCGGCGTGGCGACAACTCAATCAAGGCCGGAAGACCAGGCAATCTGGAGCGGGATGGAACCGGACTGGCAGCAACTGGAGCGGACAATCCGCTACCAATTTCGAGATCGAAGTCTATTGCGGAGGGCGCTGACGCATAAGTCGTTTGCGTCCTCCCTGATCCCGGATCCCAACGACACACACCCTCACAATGAGCGCTTCGAATTTTTCGGAGACGCCATCCTCTCCTTTACCGCAAGCGAGATTCTGTTGACCCGCTATCCCGATGCGCGGGAAGGGCAACTCTCCAAGTTGAAAAACCACCTCGTCAGCAAGAGCCACCTCACGATGGTGGCGCGCGAGATCAAGCTGGGCGACTATTTGTTGCTTGGGAAGGGCGAGGAGCTTACGGGTGGCCGCGTAAAGCAAAAGCTGCTGGGCAACGCCATGGAAGCGTTGCTCGCCGCGATCTATCTGGATGGCGGCATCTCGCCGGCCAAGACCTTCGTCGAAGATTTCCTGGTGGCGGAGTTTGATAAGACGGTAGGGCAGATCGAAGAAGCGCGCAACTTCAAGAGCGAGTTGCAAGAGCGCGCAAAGATTATCGGACTGCATCAGCCCACGTATACGGTGCTCGCCAAACATGGACCAGACCATGCGAAGCTTTTCGTCGTGGAGGCGCGAATCCAGACCGATCTGAGCGAGGCGGCGGAAGGGCACAGCATCAAGGCGGCCAGCCAATCCGCGGCGGCACGTTTGCTGGACCGCATCGAAGCGCTTCCCCATTCGGGCAAGAGCCAGAGCTAATTGGCCGTTCCGCTGGCTTTTTGTTTTTCCTCGGCGAGGCGGTGAATCAGTTCGTCCTGCGCCCGGTTCCCCCCGACGGGTTCGTCGTTCAGCCCATATAGATTCAGCACCACGATATCCACGCGCCGGTTTCTACGCCGGCCCTCGTCGGTTTCATTCGAATCCACGGGGATAGTATCGGAATACCCAGCCACTGTGAACTTTGCGCCGGGCACGCGGAATTCCCCGGTAAGCAGGTCAAGCATCGAGATAGCGCGGGCAGTGGAAAGATGCCAGTTGCTGCGAAAACGCCCGTTGTGGATCGGCATGGAATCCGTATGCCCTTCGAGCCGCACGTGATTGGGCAGCTTGGCGATCGTCTCCGCGACCTTGCCGATGGCGCCGTAGGTTTCCGGGGCGATGACATCCTGCCCGGAAGGGAAGAACGCCGCCTGCCGGAGGGAGATCACGAGGCCGCGGCGGGTGAGACGAATCTGCACTTGTTCTTTCTTGATTTCATCGGCCAGTTCCCTGGAAAGGAAGTTCATCGAAGGCAGAAATTGCTCCAGCAAGACGGCGTCCGCTTTACTCGCCGTGGACTTTTTGTGGTTCGCGGGATTGGCGGAATAGGTACCCGGATTCCGGGTGTTCTCTTCCATGAGAGCGGAGACCAAGGCGCGAAAGGAATCTTCCTTCAGCGCCTCCCGCACCGATTCGGAGACCCGCTGCGGCGCGGACTCGTCAATCCGGGCGGTGGCGTACATGACCACGAAGAAGGCGAAGAGGAGGGTCACGAAATCGGCGTAGCTCACCATCCATCGTTCGTGATTCTGATGTGGCGGATGTTTCTTTTCACGGGCCATGGCGCACCCCGGCTATGCGGCCTTTCCCCGCGAACGGTTGGAAGGGGACGAGGAAGAGCGGCTGCGCGAAGAATCGTCGAGATACGCCTCCAGCTTGAGACGGATCAGTTTTGGATTGAGTCCTTCGACGATGCTCGCGACACCATCGAGCACGAGCTCCTGATGCTGGGCGAGTTCTTCGGCCCGCGCCTTGATCTTACTGGCCGCGGGCAGCAGCAACAGGTTGGCGAGGCCCACGCCGTAAATGGTCGCCACGAAGGCAACCGCGATGCCGTGGCCCACTTCCTCCAGATTGTCCAGTTGCTTCATTACCTGGATCAGGCCCATGACCGCGCCAATAATGCCGATCGTGGGAGAGTAGCCACCTGCGGTTTCGTAAACGCGCGCAGCCGATTCGGCGCGGCGCTCCTGAATGGTGATCTCGAGTTCCATCTGGCGCCGCAAATCCTGGAGGGGCGTGCCATCGACGGCCAGGTTCATCGCTTTGCGAAAGAAGGGGTCCTCCACCCGGTCCGCATCCGATTCGAGGGAGACAATCCCCTGTTTGCGGGCCTTCGCCGCGAACTCGACAAGATGCTCAATCGTGGCCGGAGTGGATGGAGACCGCACGACGATGAGATCCACGAACCGCTTCGCGGCGGCCACGAACACGTTCATGGGCGTGGTGACGAGCACCGCGCCCACCGTGCCACCGAGCACAATCAGCGCCGCCGTGGCTTGTCCGATATCCGCGAGTTCCCCACGTTCCGCGATCAGGCCGCCGACAATGCCGACAAGGCCCAGCACGATGCCCAGAGGGGTTGCGTAATCGAAGCGGAACTTCCTGGACTTGCTCTCGGGCACGGACGTCAACTTCCCTTCTTGATCTATCCCGGCCGGCGGGAATCACTCGATCCAATGGGTTCACCCGCCTAGGCAGGTTCCTCTTGCCGCAGCGTTTCGTCGATCGGAGAGACCAGCGATAGGTTCAACCGGCGATCCGGACTCTGGTGCACCTGTCGGCCATAATCGATCACCATGGCGACGATTTGGTCCGGCGATTCCAGAACCATGAACTTTTCCCCATTGGTGAGAGAGATCACCGTATCCGGCGTCGTCTCGACGTACTCGATCAACTCGGCATTGACGTAGATGGGCTCGTGGTTGAGCCGGGTCACTCGAATCATGCAATCCTCTCCCGCATTCCTACATATCGTTCGCCGTGCCTGAGGTATGAGGAGCTTGCGATGGCTAGTGGGGCCGGCGAGCGGCGCGCGTCGAAGAATGCGGAATTGGAGCGCGAATTGCAAGGTGCAATCGCGATGATGGAGAACCACCCCGCACAGACGACCGGGTTCGAGGCTCCCGAGCCGGCAACCGAATCGGGGTCACCGCCCCCTATCGAGATGAGCTCCGCCGGTTGCACGCGGGCGCAGGGGGCCGCCGGCATGCTTGCCGCTGAGTTGCTGGATGCGGTGGATAGCGGTTCGTCTGCCGCTCTACTCGGGGTCTTGTCGAGGATTGCGCGGATGGACCTGGGCATTGGGAACGCGAAGGGAATGGATGCCGCAGACGATGCGGAACTGGAGAGGCTGGAGTTGCTGCGAGCCATCGCCGTACAGATGCGGCTGGATCTGCACGCCATGTTGATGCATATCTATCAACGTATTGAAACATCCCGTAGCTATCTGGACATTGCCCGGCATCTGGCAGGACGCGCGCCGGGGGAGGGCGCCGATTTGGGAGCGGCGCTCCCTCGATTGGGGCTTGAAGAAGGAGCTACGCCGGGTGGACGGGAAATTGACGCCGGCGGACGAAACGGCGAAATTTGAACAGCCGCCATCCGTAGCCTGAGGAGGCAGCGGAGCCCTTCCGCTATTCGAGGAGCGTCAGAATACTGCGGAGCTCTTGGCGCAACCCATCAATGGTAACGGCTTCCGGGGAAGCTGGGGTCTCGTTGCCGGAAGAATCTGTATCCATGGCCGCGCTGCTTGCGGATTCGGCCGGGTCCGGCATGGAGATAACATGCATCGACTCCGCGGAGGAATCTTCCACCGCATGCGGCCGGCGCTGACCGAGCTCTTTCAGGTATTGCCGGGCGCCTTTAATCGTGTATTGGCGATCATAGAGCAATTGCCGGATGAGCAGTAGCTGCTCGACTTCGCGGCGCCGGTACATCCGGTGACCCGTGCCCGATTTCTTCGGAGCGAGCTGAGAAAACTCGGTCTCCCAATAGCGAAGCACGTAGGGCTCAACGCCCACAATCCGGCTCACTTCACCAATGCGGAACACGAGTTTGTCGGGAATCCCGGCGGACGTGGAGACTGCGGAAGCGGATTTGGGAGAGGCACCCTTGCGTGAGAGTCCGCCATGTTCACCCATAAGAGGCATTCTAATGCAAAATGGAGGTTCGAGCGCGGGCCAGGTACGTGAACTTGTGGCAGTCGCGCGGAGTGTTACCAAGCCGTGGGGTCCTTGCCAGAGAAATCGATGAACTTGCGTTCCGGGATCAATCCGGTGATGGAGGCATTGCGCGCGGGTGCGTCTCTTGATCGCATTCTGATCGCGAAGGGCGCGGGTGGCGCGCGCATCCAGGCCATTGTGGATGCCGCGCGGCAGGCCGGCGTGCCGGTGCGTTTTGAACCCCGGGAAGCACTCGATCGCATGACGAAGAACAGCGTTCACCAGGGCGTAGTGGCGTATGGGGCGGCGCAGGGCTACGCCGGCTTGGATACCGTAGCGGGGGCGGAGATGCTCGTGCTGCTCGATGGGATTGAAGACCCCCACAACCTGGGTGCGATCGCCCGAAGCGCCCACGCGGCGGGCGCGGGCGCGGTAGTCATCCCTGAGCGCAGGGCGGTGGGTGTGACCGACGTCGTGCAGAAGGCGGCGGCCGGAGCACTGGAGTACTTGCCGATCTCGAGAGTCAAGAATCTGGCCCAGGCCATGGAATCACTCAAATCGGAAGGCTACTGGATCTACGGTCTCGACGAACGCGGCGAGACTCCCTATCATCAGGTGGAGTGGGGGCGGCGGAACGCGATTGTACTGGGCGCCGAGGGACATGGACTGCATCGCCTGGTTTCCGAGCGTTGCGATCTGCTTATCGGCATTCCGATGGCGGGCGCCGTGGCTTCTCTGAATGTTTCCGTTGCCGCGGGCATCGTCCTGTTTGACTGGCGGCGCAAACAGATGGAGGCGGCGAGAGCAGGCATCCCACGGGGGACCGAGGCCGCGCCACCCGCGTGATAGGATGGCCCCGCATGCGCATCTTTCCATCCGCACTTCTCATCCTGTTGCTGCTTCCGTTCGCATGGAGCACGGAACCCGTTCGCGCGCGCCGCGGCATGGTGGTTTCGACTGATGTGATCGCGAGCAAAGTGGGTGTGGAGGTGCTCAAGAATGGCGGCAATGCGGTGGATGCGGCCGTTGCCGTGGGCTTCGCTCTGGCCGTGACACACCCGGCGGCAGGCAATCTGGGCGGGGGCGGGTTCATGCTGATCCGCCATGCGGACGGCAGGGATACGTTTCTCGACTTCCGGGAGATGGCGCCGTCCTCCGCCCACAGGGATATGTATCTTGCGAAGGCAAATTCCGGAGCGATCCAGTCCGATTATCAGGGCCGCCAGATGCAGATCGAGTTGAACGAGAGCCTGGTGGGCTGGCGCGCCAGCGGGGTGCCCGGCACGGTGCGCGGCCTGGAGCTGGCATCCAGCAAGTACGGACGAAAGCCGTGGAAAGATCTCCTGGCGCCTGCGGTGAAGCTGGCGAAGGGCGGCTTTCGAGTGGATTACACGCTCGCCGAGAGCCTTAAATCCTCCACCGCGTTGTTAGGGCGTTTCCCGGAATCGAAGCGTATCTTCCTGCGGGATGGACAGTATTACGATGCGGGGGAGACGCTACGCCAGCCTGAGTTGGCGGCGGTGCTTGAACGGATCGCCGAGCAGGGGGCGCGGGATTTCTACGAGGGGGAAACCGCGCGCTTGCTCGCAGCCGGGATGAAGCGGAACGGCGGCGAAATCACGCTCAACGACCTGAAGCGATACCGTGCGGTGGAGCGCCAACCGCTGCGCGCGGAGTACAAGGGCTACACGGTAATCACCGCGCCGCCGCCCAGTTCCGGGGGTGTTGGCATTCTCGAGATGCTGGGAATGCTGGAGGGCAGCGGTTATGAGAAAGGCGGCTTCAACGCCGCCAGTACTTGGCACTATTTGGCCGAAGTGATGCGGCGTTCCTACGCGGATCGCAGCGAGTTTCTGGCCGACCCCGATTTCTATCGCGTGCCGCTCGGCAGGCTGCTCGACAAGGGCTATCTTGCGGCGAGACGATCAACGATCGATCGAGACAAGGCATCGCGGAGCGAGGAGATTCGCCCTGGGATCGCGCCGGGATACGAGAGCATGGAAACCACCCATTTCTCCGTGGTGGATCGCGATGGCAACGCGGTCGCCGTCACGTATACGCTGAACGGAAGCTATGGCTCCGGCGTGACCGTGCCGGGCGCGGGCTTTCTGCTCAACAACGAGATGGACGACTTCGCCACGAGGCCGGGCCAGGCGAATATGTTCGGCCTTGTACAAGGCGAGGCCAACAAGGTCGAACCGGGCAAGCGGCCTTTGTCGTCGATGACACCCACCATCGTGGTCAAGGACGGAAAGCTATCAATGGTGGCAGGCGCTCCTGGAGGCGGACGCATCATCAACGCCGTGCTTCAGGCGCTATTGAACGTGATTGACTTCGGAATGAACGCCCAGCAGGCTGTGGACGCCCCACGCATCCATCACCAATGGATGCCTGATCGGTTGAGCGTGGAATCCGGTGTCTCGCCGGATACCGTCGCGTTGCTCAAACGGATGGGGCACGATGTCGTTAGGATCGATACGGTGGGGCGGCTGCAGCTTATCGTGGTGAATGGAGAATGGTTAGAAGGCGGGTCAAATTCGATCCCGCACGGTGGAGCGGCGGGGTACTGACCGCCGTGTTTCAAGAGTTGCAGAACGTGCAGAGGGTAGAAACATGACACGCAGGGAGCTGGTGCAAGCAGGCGGCGCGACGTTGGGAGCGGCTGCTGCATTGGGTGCGCAGGCCCTCCCGGAGAAGCAGGTTAGATACCGTAATTTTTTCGGGGATCTGCACAACCACAACCAGGTCGGATACGCTCAGGGCACACTCGAGCGGAGTTTCGAGATCGCCCGGAATCATCTAGATTTCTATGCATTCACGCCGCACTCCTATTGGCCCGATATGGGAGCATACGACGGCCGCATCGAGACCAAATGGCGAAATGGGTTCTACGTCGCCAAGGCGAACTGGCCGGAGGTGGTGAAGCTGGCCCGGCAGTATGACGACCCGGGCCGTTTTGTCACGATTCTCGGCTATGAGCGGCATGGCGCGGCAGAGGGGGACTATCACATTCTGTTCCCGGATCTGAAGGGCGATTACGAACTGATTGCGGATCTGCCGGCGCTGCAGGCCTTCGCTCGCGAGAGAGGCTGCATTCTGGTTCCTCACCACCCGGCGAACCGGCTAGGCCATCGCGGCATCAATGCGAACGAGGTGGATGCGCGAGTTTCTCCAGTTCTGGAGATTCACTCCGAGTGGGGCTGCGCCGACCACGACCGGGCGCCGAACCCATACAAGCGGCATACGGAAGGCGGGCGCTGGACCAGGCACACCTTGCAGCACTACCTTTCGCAAGGGATGCGGTTCGGCGTGGTGGCCAGCACCGACGACCATCTCGGGTATCCCGGTGCATACCGCGAGGGACTCGCCGTGGTGAAGACCACCGAGCTCACGCGCGAGGCGATATTCGATGCGCTCCGGAACCGGCGCACGTACGCGGTTACCGGAGATCGCATCGATCTCGACTTCCATTTGAATGGCCGCATCATGGGGCAGGAACTGCCCTATGCGCGAACGCGTTCCCTAGCCGTGGAGGTCCGCGGCTGGGACGTCGTGGACCGGGTGGAAGTGCTCAAGAATAACCGCGTCGTACACCGGGACTTCCCCATGGATGCGGTACCCACGGCGGAGAGTTGGCGCAGGCCGGTGACGCTTCGATTTGAGTACGGTTGGGGGCCATGGCCCGCACTCGGTTGGGGAGGCACGGCAGATTGGGAGTTTACCATTGCTCTGGAGAACGGGAAGATCGAAGCCGTACAGCCATGCTTTGTCACCGGACCACTCGATGAGTTCCGGCGGGACCGGATCCTCGAACGCACGGAGACCTCCGTGAAGGTGCGAAGCTTCACCGCGCTCAAGCAGCAGGTGGACGACTATTCCCAGAAGGCGATCGTTCTTCGCGTTCGGGGCGGGCCGGAAACGCGCGTGACCGTCACATGCGCCCGGCCGAAGCCGTGCTCCCTGACGCAGACGTTCGCGCAGTTGAGTGAGTCCAACGAAATGCTCTTCACGGCAAAGTTTCCGTGGGAATCCGCCATGCTGCACCGGGTGGTGTTTGAAGAGAATTATCTGAGCCGCTTTACGTTTGAGGACGAGGACGAAGGCAAAGGGGAGAATTGGTACTATGTACGGGTGGTGCAGGCCAATGGGGAACTGGCTTGGTCCAGCCCGATTTGGGTGGAGAAGGCTTAGAACATAGACACGAAAGTGTAGGACGAGGCATACGTATGAGAGCGATTCGAGTGGGCACGGCACAGTTTGAAGCGCGTGATGGGGATAAAGCGTACAACCTTGATGTGATCGCAGGGCTGGCCGTTGCGGCGAAGGCGGAGCGGGCGGAACTCGTGTGCTTCCACGAGTGTTCCATCAGCGGTTACACCTACCTTGAGACACTCGACAGGGAGGGACTCGAGGCGGTCGCGGAGTTGGTTCCCGATGGGCCCTCGACGCAGCGACTCATCGAGATCGCGCGTGAGATCGGAATCTCGATCGGCGCCGGTCTCATCGAGCGCGATGGGGACGAGCTCTACAATACCTTCGCCGTCGTCTCTCCCGATGGACTCGTGGCGAAGCACCGCAAGATCCACGCGTTTGTGAACGACGCTTTGAGCTGTGGGAGCGGCTATACGGTCTTCGATCATTTGGGCTGCCGCATCGGGATTTTGATCTGCTATGACAATAACCTTCCCGAGAATGCGCGCATGACCGCCATGCTGGGCGCGGATCTCATTCTGGCTCCGCACGTCACGGGATGCCTGCCCTCTGCGATGCCGGGACGCGGGATCGTGGCGCCGGAGATCTGGCGTAACCGGGAGCTTGACCCGGTGCGCTGCCGCCAGGAGTTCGACGGACCGAAAGGCCGTGGCTGGCTAATGCGTTGGCTGCCGGCGCGCGCCTGGGAGAACGGAGTATTTATCGTTTACGCAAACCCGATCGGCGAGGAAGGCGGCACGATTAAGCCGGGAGGTTCTCTGATTCTGGACCCCTTCGGCGAAGTGCTTACGGAGTGCCGCACGTTTGAGGATGAAGTGGTGGTTGCCACCCTCGACCCGGAGAAGCGCAAGCTGGCATCCGGACCGGGCTACATCCGCGCCAGGCGTCCTGAGCTGTACGCAAAGATGGTGGAACCGAATCCACACCTGAGCCCGAGCGGCCGCCCGGACGTCTGGTGGAAGAAGAACCGCGCTTCAAAGGCAACTGCGGAGAAGTCTTCGAGTTAGTTCACCTTCACACTGCGGGCGGTGCTGGTTGCTGGCTCGGCGTGGGCATTTGCGCGTTGACCGAACGCCGCCATGCAGCCAGTTGCCGCCGCATGCGGCCCGCCCGCTCCGGTTCCCCTTCCGCCAGATTGCGGCGCTCGTACGGATCATCCCGCAAATGATAGAGTTCCAGGCGCTCGTCCTCGAAGTACTCCATCAGCTTCCAATCTCCATCAATTACGGCGCACACCGGCGTACTGGTCGTGTAGTAATGCGGGAAATGAAAGTAGAGCGCGCGCCGGGGTAAACCCGCGTGAGGATTGCGAAGCAGGGCGGCAAAGCTGATGCCGTCCATTGCCGCCCTCTGCATCTCGGGAATCGGCGAGCCTGTGAGTTCCGCAAGAGTGGGATACAGATCGAAGCTGACAACAGGCGTTTGGCAGAGATCGCCCGTTTCACCGGGCAGCCGCATCAGCAGGGGAACCCGGATTCCCCCTTCGTAAAGGGAACCTTTGCCAGAGCGCCATGGCGCATTGCTTGTGACCACGGCGCCTTCATGCAAGTTGATGAAACCTCCGTTGTCGGACGTAAAGACAACAATTGTGTTTGAAGCCTGCCCGGTCTCATCGAGTTTTCGCATCAGCCGCCCAATGTTCTCGTCCATGCTATGAACCATGGCGGCGTAGCCGACATTGGTGTGATGCATCCCCTCGCGCAACTTCCGCTGATAATGTGCTACCAGTTCGGGTTTCCCCTCAATCGGCGTATGTACGGTGTAGTACCAAACATTCAGAAAGAATGGCTGGTCCGAGGCTTTGTCGAGAAAGGCCAATGCCTCATCCGTGAGACGGTCGGGGAGATAGTCCCCCGTCTTGCTATCGCCGAGGCCTGGCACATAGCGAGGCTCGCCACCGTAGCGCTTGTCTCCGCGCCACGGGTAATAATACGTTTGCGGCGCGCCCCAAAGTGTGCCGCCGATGTTGATGTCGAACCCCTGTAGTTCTGGATAGTGCGCTGCGTCGCCAAGATGCCACTTACCAATATGAGCGGTGCGATATCCGTTCGCGCGCAGTGTCTCTGCAAGGGTAACCTCGGGGAGCGGCAAATCGGAAACGGCGCGTGGCGGGACAAGCTTCCTGCCAGGGACGGGATCTCGCAGGGTCTCTTCCCGCCAAACGGTCATGTGCAAGCGCGCCGGGCATTTGCCGGTAAGAATGGAGGCGCGGGTGGGTGTACAGATCGGCGCGGCGGCGTAGGCATTCGTGAACCTGATCGATTCCGCGGCAAGCCGGTCAATGTTTGGCGTTTCGTGTAGATCCGCGCCATAACAGCCCAGGTCCGAAGCACCAAGGTCGTCCACCAGGATAAAGAGAACGTTCGGTTTACGGAGTGCTTGTGGTTTCGCGACAGCGGCGGACCCCAGCCCGAATCCGCTCATGCATCGAAGAAAGCAGCGGCGATCCATCCCCCAATCCTAGCGTGGATGCGCGATGGCAGCACCCAGCGACGGCACGCCAACCTACTTCCGGATGTGCATGATGCCGAGGTCGCGCAGCAATTTGTCCGGCACGTCGCTCGGAGCCTCGCACATGAGGTCCGTGCCGCGGGCTGTTTTCGGGAAGGCGATGACGTCACGGATGGAGGTCTCGCCCGCCAGAATCATCACCATGCGGTCCAACCCCAACGCAATGCCGCCGTGCGGAGGAGCGCCGTAGCTCAACCCTTCAAGCAGGAAGCCGAAGCGGTGCTGGGCGTCTTCCGGGGTAAAGCCAAGGGCACTGAACACCTTCTGCTGCACATCGGCGCGGTGGATACGGATGGAGCCGGAACCCAACTCCACGCCGTTGAGAACGATGTCGTAGCTCTTGGCGCGGCAGTTGGCGGGGTCTGTCGTGAGCAGATCCAGGTCCTCATCGTGGACTGAGGTAAACGGATGGTGCGCGGCCACCCAGCGGTTCTCCTCGGGATCCCATTCGAACATGGGGAAATCGACAACCCAAAGGAAGTTGAACTTCTTCGGATCAAGGAGCTTGTGCCGGTCCGCATACTTCTGCGCGGCGTAGAGCCGAAGTTGTCCGCATGCCTTCAACGCTTCGCGTTCCGGCAGGTGCGCATCGGGCTCAGCCGCCCAGTTGGCCAGCAGCAGTAGATCCTCTTCCGCGGCGCCTGTAATCTCGCGCACCTTCGCCATTTGCTCCGGATAATCGCGTTCCAGCCGCTTGGCATCGTCGAACACGCGAAGGTTCTTCTCCTGCCCAAACGCCTTCAGCTCGTCCCGTTCTTTGCGGGAGATCTGGCCCACCTTTGGGATGAGGATTGCCACCATCGGCAGGCCATTCCCGCTGATCGGCGTACCCTCGAACAGCGACTCCACACGATGGAAGGGGGGGATGCGCGTATCGGGCTTGTCGATTCCATAGGAATCCATCGCTTCCCGGTACGTGATCCGCTGAAAGGGCGCCTCAATCTGGAAGCCCGCGGCCGCAAAGGCACGGACAAGCATCTTCTCGATTACCACGAAGACGTCCGGCTGCTGCACAAAGGACATCTCAAGATCGATCTGCGTGAACTCGGGTTGCCGGTCCGCGCGCAGATCTTCGTCGCGGAAACAGCGCACGATCTGGAAATAGCGCTCGTAGCCCCCAACCATCAGCAATTGCTTGAAGATTTGCGGCGATTGCGGCAAGGCATAAAAACTCCCCGGGCTGAGGCGGCTTGGGATGATAAAATCGCGCGCGCCTTCCGGTGTGGATCGCGTCATAAAGGGTGTTTCGATTTCGTGGAAGCCCTGCTCAAAAAGGCTATTCCGCACCGCGAAGGAAACATCGGATCTCATCCGGATATTCTGCTGCATCCGGTGGCGGCGCAGGTCGATATAGCGGTGCTTGAGGCGGCTCTCTTCCCCAACGGAAAGATCATCTTCCATGGGGAATGGCGCGGGTTTCGATTCATTGAGAATCCAAACCTTCTCGACCACAACTTCGACCTCGCCGGTGGGAAGGTTCGGGTTGACGGTCTCCGCGGATCGCTTCTCCACATTCCCCTCAACCGCCACGACGAACTCGCCGCGGATGTGCTCCGCGCGGGCGTGAACTTCCGCCGCATTCTCGATGCGAAAGACAACTTGCGTGATGCCGGTGATATCACGGAGGTGAAGGAAAATGACGCCGCCAAGATCCCGCCTGCGGTGTACCCAACCCATTAGGAGCACGCGATCGCCGGCGTTCTCCGCGCGCAATTCACCGCACTTGTGGGTACGCCGCAAGTTTCCTAGGAAATCTAATTTGACGGGGTGTTGGCCTTCGCCGTTGGTGCTCATGATGCTTCCTGCCTGGGGTTCTTCCCTAACTTACGAGATCGAGTATCGCCGATTCGCTGAGATCATTCTGCTCGCCGGTCCGCATGTCTTTCACGACGAAGACGCCGCGCGCGAGTTCGTCGTCGCCCAGAATTACGACGCGTTCGGCGTCAAGACGATTCGCCAGATCCATGGCTCGCTTCAGCTTGCCTTCGAAGAATACCTCGACGGTAGCGCCCTTCCGCCGCAAGGCACGGGCAAGCGCGAGGTTCCGTTCCATCGCGGCGTCGCCGAGGGCGAGCAGGGCAAAGTGTACGTCTTCCCGAGGGAGAGCGGCGGCTCGCGTTTCCTGAAGGCTCATCACCAGACGGTCCGCGCCGATCGAATACCCGATTCCCGGTGAGCGCAGTTTCGAACCGAGGGATTCCGCCAGGCCGTCATAGCGGCCGCCGCCCAGCACGGAGTTCTGCGCGCCCAGCGCGCCGTGGACGATCTCAAAGGTCGTGCGCGTATAGTAGTCGAGGCCGCGAACCAGCCGTGGACGCACCTCGAACTCGATTCCGGCCGCCGTGAGGTAGCCAAGCACCGCGTCGAAGTGAGCCTTGGTTTCACCGTTAAGGAATTCGTGAATGGAAGGCAAGGCGGCGATGACGGGTTCGTCTTGCGGGTCTTTTGAATCCAGCACCCGGAGAGGGTTCGTTTCCGCGCGCCGCTGGTTATCTTCGCTGAGCTGGTGCTTCACGCCCTGCAGTTCTTCGCGAAGCTTCGCGACGTAGCGCGCACGGCTCTCCGGATCTCCCACGGAATTGATGAGGAGCTTGAAATCCCGCAAGCCCACCTCGCGCAGGTAGGTCACCACCATCTCAATGACTTCGCCATCGACGAGCGGCGATTCCGAACCAATCACTTCCGCGCCGATCTGGTAGAACTGGCGGAAGCGGCCCTTCTGCGGGCGCTCCCGGCGAAACATCGGCCCCATGTAAAAAAGCTTCTGGAGGCCCGGCCGCTGGTCCAGCCGATGCTCGATATAGGCGCGGATCACGGACGCGGTGTTCTCCGGGCGGAGCGTGAGGGACGCACCGTCGCGGTCCTCCCACGTGTACATCTCTTTGGTGACGATGTCGGTTTCCTCGCCAACCCCGCGGGCGAAGAGTTCAGTTTGTTCAAAAATCGGCGTACGGATCTCGGAGTAGCGAAAACGGCGGAACACGTCGCGCGCGGTACGCTCGACGTGATTCCAGACGGAGGTATCTGGCGGGAGCAAGTCCCGGGTCCCTTTCACGGCGCGGATCAAAATACCTCGTCCTTGAAAGCTTTCTTGTATTTCACGTAGTTGGAAGCGTTCTCGCCGAAGCGCTGCTTCTCGTCGTCGCGCAATTCGCGAACCACTTTGGCGGGCACGCCCATCACCAT
>JADYZL010000150.1 GCA_020853155.1 Bryobacterales bacterium | reverse complement strand
TCGCAATGACGAGGATTTGGAAAGAGAATCGCTTGCTGCTGGTGGCGCTGCTGCTTTGCGCGCTCTCCATCGGTATCGTGATCGGCACGCTGATCGACGGAAAGGTCCGGGCGATCCCGCGCGCCCTTGCGCCCGATGCGTCCCCACTCGTGATCCCGGATCCCGTCCAGCTCTCCACCGCATTCTCCGAACTCGCCCAGCGTCTGGAACCGGCGGTGGTCAACATCATCACCAGCAAAGGCAACGGCGGTAAAGGCAGCGACGGAGCAGACCCTAAGCAGGCGCCCCCTCGCGACGGCGGCAACGACATGATGCGCCGCTTCTTCGACCAGCCATTCGGCGGTGAGGAAAACGCTTTCCGCGGCAATAATATCGGTTCCGGCGTAGTCGTGGATAAGAAGGGCTATATCCTCACCAATTGGCACGTCGTCGAGGATGCCGACGAAATTCTGGTGCGCATTCACGGAGACCGCAAGCAGCACTCCGCCAAGCTCATCGGCAGCGACTGGGAAACGGATCTGGCCGTATTGAAAGTGGATGCCGGACGCAACCTGGATGCGGCTCCCGTCGGGAATTCCGATAGCGTCCAGGTGGGTGATTGGGTGATCGCGATTGGTTCCCCGTTTGGATTGGAAGCGACGGTCACCGCCGGAATCGTCAGCGCCAAGCAGAGGGAGCTAGCCGACGCTCAGGCATTCCAGCGTTTTCTGCAGACCGATGCCGCCATCAACCCAGGGAACAGCGGCGGGCCTCTGCTCAATATCCGTGGAGAAGTGATCGGAATCAACTCCGCGATCGCCAGCAACAGCGGGCGCTACCAGGGCGTCGGCTTCGCGCTCCCCATGAATACGGCCGTCTCGGTTTACAACCAGATCATCCGCCAGGGACGCGTCACCCGTGGCTCGATCGGCATTTCGCTGAACCGCGAAGACGATCCGGACGCCTTGCGCGCCTATGGCGTCTCAAGCGGTGTGATTATCGCCGGAATTACGGCGAGCGGGCCGGCGCAGCGGGCCGGTTTGAAAGTGGATGATGTGATCACGGCCATCGACGGCAAGCCAGTAAAGAACGGCACCGAGCTCATCGAACGGGTAGCCGGTCTCACCATCGGATCGGAAGTGCCCATCGAGTTGCAGCGGAGCGGCCATCGGATGACCGCGAAGGTCTTGATCGGTGATCGCGCGCAGATCCTGGCCGCTGGGGGGCGCGGCCGCCAGGCTCCTCGCGAGGAAGAGCCGGACGCTCCAGCGGAGCAGCCTTCGGGAGCGGTGAGCCTTGGGATTTCCGTCCAAAATGTTGATGCGGCCACGCTGAAGGAATGGAATTTCCCCGCGCCCTCGGGAGTCCTGATCTCGAAGGTCGAGAACGGCTCCTTTGCCGGAAACATCGGCCTCCGCACCGGGGACGTGATCGTCTCAGCGGGTGGGCGGGAGATGAAGTCGATGGACGACGTCATGCGCTTTCGCGAAGGATTGAAATCCGGCGATGCCGTGGCGTTCCGGGTGTTCCGGAAGCTGGGCAATCCTCGCCCCGGCGTCACCTCCTGGTCTCCGTTCTTCGCCGCCGGTACGCTGCCGTAGCCCGGTGGTCTGCGGCTATCCCGCTGGTTGAGTGCCCTCACCGCGCGGCACGGCTCGAGTCTCTTTTCGCCTGCCTTTGCGGCTGATTCGTAGTAGCATGGTGCTTAGGTTTTTTGAAGGCGCCGGTTTCCCGGCCTTCCCGCACGGGGCGGCCACTCTCGCCGGGGCAAGGAAGGAACGCCTTATCGCGTTCGAACGAATCCGTAAACTACCCCCAGGGAGACGTTTGGCTGTGAAACAAGCACCCGTGCCTGGCAGTTTTCTGCATATTTTCTTCCGTTACTCGTTGCGCGCGTTCATCCCCATCGTCTTGATGGGCCTCCTCGTCGGAGAGGGTATCTTGACGGAATCTGCTTTCGCTGCGGCAAAGAAGCGCACCACTTCCGTTAGAAAGACCACTTCGAAGACTGCCGCGAAGAAGCGCGCCCCCGCCGGGAAGGTCACCGCGAAGAAGCGGAGATCCACGGCGAAGCGCTCCACCACGGCGCGCCGGGCGCGCACCGTGCGCAGACGTGCCCCCACTCGCGCGGCCCGCTTCCGCGGCCAGCAGGCCCCCACCCAGGCGCGCTTGCTGGAGATCCAGCAGGCTTTGCAGACCAACGGGTTTCTTCAGGGGGAGCCCAGTGGCAGGTGGGATGACGCAAGCGCCAGCGCCATGAAGCATTTTCAGGAGCAGCACGACATCGCGCCAACCGGCAAGATCAACGCTCTCTCGTTGATTGCGTTAGGATTGGGCCCAAAGCGCGGCCCGGCGCCTGGAGCAACCTCCGTTCTCGAAGCACCTCCGGCTGCGGACCCGGTCCCCGCCACCGAAACAAACGAACGGCGGTAAGCTTCCCGATCTTTCCGCTCGTCAAGGGAAGTCAATAGGCATTGGCATACGGAATGAGATCCATGCACCCATCGCAGCTTGGCGGTGTCCTGGGTTCTCGCCCGCCTGCCCCTTTCGGAGCGGTTGCGGTAGCCGTGGAAGCCATCGCTTATCCTGAAAAGAGCAATGGAATTAGCGGACGATGAGATCTACGCCCGCATCGGTCATGACGGCTTCACCAGGCTGGTGGCGGCATTCTACAAACGGATTCCGGACGATGACGTGCTGGGGCCGATGTACCCGGAACAGGATTTCGCCGGCGCGGAAAAGCGGCTGCGGGACTTCCTGATCTTCCGCTTCGGCGGGCCGCCTACCTACGTTCAGGAGCGCGGTCATCCCCGCATGCGCGAGAGGCACGCCCCTTTTGTGATTGACCAGGTCGCGCGGGATCGCTGGGTGGCCTTGATGGATCGGGCCTTGGAAGAAGCCCGGCTCCCCGAAGACGCCGCCGGCAAGCTTCGCCAATTCTTCGATGCCGTGGCCACCTTCCTGATCAACCACCGGAGCTAGGCCCGCGCCCGCGCTACCCTGAAAGGGAACGCATGTCCTCGTCATTCTCCCGGCGAAAGTCCGAAGTCATGAGCCCTGCCGGCTACTGGCCCCAGGCGCATGCGGCGATCGAAGCCGGAGCGGATTCCGTGTATTTCGGCCTCAGCCACTTTAGCGCGCGCGCCAAGGTGGGCTTCACCCTCGCGGAGGTCCCGGAGTTGATGCGCGAACTGCGCCGCCGCGGCGTGCGTGGTTATGTCGCCTTCAACACCTTGGTGTTCGAGCATGAACTCGGCGCTGCCGCGGCAGCTATTGAGGCCCTGGCAGATGCCGGTGTGGACGCGCTCATCTTGCAGGATTCCGCCGCTGTGCAACTCGCGCGGCGCATCGCGCCGGGCTTGGAACTCCATGCCAGCACCCAGATGAGCATCACCAGCGCGGAGGGCGTGCGCCTTGCCGAACGCCAAGGCATGGCCCGTGTGACCCTGGCCAGGGAGCTTTCCCTGGACGAAATCCGTTCCATCCGGCAAGAGACCGCTTGCGACCTCGAGGTCTTCGTCCATGGCGCGCTTTGCGTGGCGTATTCCGGCCAATGTTTCAGTTCGGAAGCCTGGGGCGGCCGTAGCGCGAACCGCGGCCAATGCGCCCAGGCGTGCCGGCTGCCCTATGAGTTGATCGTCGATGGGGAGCTTGAACCGCTTGGCGATGCCCGCTATTTGCTCTCGCCCGGCGATCTGTTCGCGCTGCGCCAGGTGCCGGACCTCATGGCAGCCGGCGTCGCCGCTCTCAAGATCGAGGGCCGCTATAAGGACGCCGATTACGTGGCGGCCACCACGGCCGCGTATCGCAAGGCGGTGGATGAGGCCTGGGCAGAATCAGCCTCGACACTGACCGAATCGGAAGTGCAGGACCTGGAACAAGTTTACTCCCGCGGCATGGGGCCGTATTTCTTGACCGGCACGAACCACCAGCAGGTTGTTCGTGGGCAAGCGCCGCGGCATCGAGGCGTGCTCTGCGGACGGGTGGTTAAGGTCGGCGACGATGCCGTTTGGATAGCGCCGGAGAAGGGCCATCGGATTTCTCCCCTGAAGCCGGGCGACGGCGTGGTATTTGACGCCTCCGCGTGGCGCAGCCCGGCGGAACCCGAAGAGGGCGGCCGGATCTACGAAGTCTCGCGGCAATCTCCGGATGGCATCACGCTCCGTTTCGCCAACCGGGCCATCGATTTTACGCGCATCCGCGTGGGCGACGGCGTCTGGCGCACCAGCGATCCCGACCTTTCCCGGCGGCTGAAACGTTACACGGAAGCGTCCGATCCCGTGGCGAGGCAGCCAGTCGATGTCCACGTCTCCGCCTGTGAGGGAAAGCCATTGGTGCTCACGTGGAACTTACCCGGCACGAAGCGCGCGCCGGTGACGGTGCGTTCCCGGGAAGCGCTGGCCAAAGCGGCGCGGCAGCCGCTTTCGGTCGAGACCGCCCGGGAACAGCTCGAGCGCTTGGGAGGGTCCGCCTACCGGCTGAATCGGGTCGAGCTGGAAGTGAGCGGCTCTCCATTCGTCCCCGTTTCCCTGC
>JADYZL010000149.1 GCA_020853155.1 Bryobacterales bacterium | reverse complement strand
GCGAAGCAGGCATGAAGGCCTTCATCCCGACGTCGACGGTCAGGCCGCCCTTCGTGCGCGAAAGCACGCGGCCCAGAATAGGCAGGTCGTCCTTCAGCGCTTTCTCCAGGTTGTCCCACGCTCGCAGACGGCTGACCTTCTCGTGGGAGAGGCTGATATAGCCCTCTTTGGTGTAATCGACGCCGCGAACCACCACGACATCGAGTGTGTCTCCCACCGCCACCCGCAGATTGCCCAGATGATCTTTCACCTGCTCGATCGGTACCGAGCCTTCCGCCTTCTGGCTGATATCGACAATCACCTCGGTTTCCCGGATCTCAAGCACCCTGCCCTCGATCACGTGACCGTCGCCCGCGCTCGCCGGCTGGGAATGCTCGTCGAGCAGCCGCTCCATCTCGCTCATCCCGGCTTCGCCGGCGGCCTCAAGCTCCTCCTGCAAGTGGATGTCGTCCTCGCTCGCCTCGCCGGGCGCCGGGCCCGGCTGCGGCATCCCCGGCAGGCGATGCGTGTCTCCCGTTTCAGCGGCCCCGGCCATACTTGCCGGGGCAGCCGTAGCTGGTGCAGCAATGCTTTCGCCTTCGGGCTTCTGGGTTGCCGCAGCCGCGGCCTCGCTCCCGGAAGCGCCCGGGGCATCGCCGTGTTCGGAATACTCGCCCGGACTGGCTGGCTCGACCGCGGAATGCGCTTCCACGGGATCCTGGCTGCCACCCGTCTTCAACGCTTCCGGGGCGGGTTGAGGGGATGCAATTAGATCGTGATCTTCAGTGTTCATGGTCTCGATCTCAAGACGAACGAAAATGGAGGCTTCAATGGGTTAGATAGCGCAGCCACCAATGTGTGTCGATCCGCCTGCCGAAAACGGCAGCCACACGCTGGCACGAATTGTTCGATCAGCAACCTGCGGAGTGCGCTCTCTGGGAGCGGGAACGAGAGGAATCTGCGCGAAACCGTAACCCAACCTTATAGCAGAACTATAGCCAAGGGTCCCCGTCGTGTCAACCGGGGCCTTGAGGCTGAAATCCGCTTCGGAGAGCATTCCATGGCATCCGATTCGGGGTAGCCGGCGATTGGCCGCCGCCGCCCGAATCGCATCCTCAGACCTCCATCACTTCCTTTTCTTTCGCCTTCGAAACCGAATCCAACTTCACGATCGTGCCGTCGGTCAGCTTTTGCACTTCGTCGAGGCCGCGTTTCTCTTCGTCCTCGCCGATCAGCTTCTCCGCTGTCATCTTCTTCAGGGCTTCGTTCGAATCGCGCCGGATATTCCGCACCGCCACCCGGTGCTCTTCCGTGGTGACGTGCAACTGCTTCACCAGATCCTTGCGGCGTTCCTCGGTCAGGGCGGGCACGGGCACACGGATCATCTTTCCGTCGTTCGACGGGTTGAAACCGAGGTCGCTTTCCATGATCGCCTTCTCGATCGGCCGGATCATCGAGGCGTCCCAAGGCTGGATCGTGATCATCGTTGGCTCCGGCACGTGCAGCGTAGCCACCTGGTTCAGGGGCGAGGGCGTGCCGTAATAATCCACCCGGATCGGCTCCAGCAGGTTGATCGACGCTCTCCCGGTGCGGATCAGCGAAGCGGCGTGCTGCATGTCGCCCACGACCTTATCCATGCGCGTTTTCGCGCTCTCGGTTACCTGTTTCACGGATTCAAATTGCACGTCGATTCACCTCGTGTGGGATTGCCTACTAGCTAATTATGAAACATCCGCCTCGCGCGGGTCTAAAGCCCGGAGCTTGGCGTTGTGGGTACTGCCGCTTACCGGATGGTGGTGCCCACCGCTTCGCCGCGGGCCACACGCAGGATATTTCCCGGCTCGTTCAGATTGAACACGATGATCGGCAGTTTGTTATCGCGGCACATCGCCACGGCGCTCGCGTCCATCACGCCCAGGGCCTGCGCAAGCACCTCGCGATAGCTGACGCTCTCATAGCGCACCGCATCGCCGTTCTTGCGGGGATCCTTGTCATAGACGCCATCCACGCCGGTCGCCTTGATCACTACATCGGCCTGGATCTCGAGCGCCCGCAGCGCCGCGGCCGTATCGGTGGAAAAATAGGGGTTTGACGTGCCGCCGGCAAAGATCACCACCCGGCGCTTTTCGAGATGCCGCAGGGCACGGCGGCGGATGTAGGGTTCGGCCACTTGCTGCAAGTGGATCGCGGTCATCACGCGCACCGGAACGTCGAGCTTCTCAAGCGCGTCCTGCAAACCCAGCGCGTTCATGACCGTGGCGAGCATGCCCATGTGGTCCGCCGTCACGCGGTCCATGTTCTGCGCCGCGGCGGCCACGCCACGAAAGAAATTCCCGCCTCCGACGACGATCCCGATATCGGCGCCCATCTCCCAGACCGATTTCACTTCACTGGCGAGTTCCGTCACCCGTTCGGCATTCAAGCCAAAGTGCTGGGAACCCGCCAAGGCTTCTCCGCTGAGTTTCAGAAGAATTCGCTGGTAAACGGACACGTTGCGCTTTCTCCTCTGGGGGCTTCGCCCCGGCCTGCCGCTTCCATGTTTGCCGCTGCCTCACCAACCGCCCGCAACCCGGCCGGCACATCGGGCATGCAGGTTCGTATGGCGGATGCAAAAAAGGCGCCTCCGAAGAAGCGCCTTTGGGATGCCTTACTCTTCCGCCGGGCTTTCATCGCTTCCGGCTTTGTCGCCCACTTTGAAGCGAACAAACCGCACGACGTCCAGTTCGTCGCCCAGGGCTGTCCCCTTCTGCGACACCAACTGGCTGACCGTCACCGAGTTCTCCTTGATGAACGGCTGCTCAAGCAGGCAGATCTCTTCGTAGAACTTCGCCATCCGGCCTTCCACGATGCGGTCCACCATCTTCTCCGGCTTGCCCTCCGCAAGGGCGCGGCCCTTTTGGATTTCCCTTTCCTTCTCAAGCACAGTTGCGTCCACGTCTTCCTTGCGAATAAACGAGGGGTCTGCCGCCGCCACCTGCATCGCGAGGTCCTTCGCCAGTTCCTGGAACTCTGGCGTCGCCGCGGTTCCAGCCTTGGTTGCGCTCAATTCGACGAGCACGCCGAGTTGCGAACCGGGGTGGATATAGAGACCGAGGCCGCCCGTCGCGGAGGCGCCGTTCTCGCCCACCGCCAGGCGGGCCAGCCGCGGGATGCCCTGGTTCTCCCCGATCTTGGCGATGCTATCGGAAATCAACCGCGCAACGGTCGTCGAGGGGTCGGCGATGTAGGCCTGGCCGTGAAGGTGTTCCACGCCGGCGTCGCCTTCGGGATAGGGGCCGTGCTCGGCCACCTGCCGCGCAAGGTTTGCCGCCATTGCTTGGAACTCTTCCGTGCGCGCCACGAAATCGCTCTCGCAGTTCACCTCGATCAGCACGCCCAGCGTTCCTTCATCGTTGGCGAAAGAGCCGATCAGCCCCTGCTTGGTGGCCCGGCTGGATTTCTTCGCCGCCGCCGCCACTCCGCGCTTGCGCAGCACCACTTCCGCTTCCGCAAGATCCCCATTCGCCTCGACGAGCGCCTTCTTGCACTCCATCATCCCCGCGCCCGTACGTTCGCGCAGCTCTTTCACAAGTTGAGCAGTGATTTCCGCCATGCCATCAAACCTCTCATCAATGCCCTCACCGATCTTCCGGCTGGGCTCGTTCGCAGTTAGTCTTTGTCGCTCTGGTCGTAGTGGGAATACTTGTCTTCCTCTTCCGCGACGGGAACGGCTGCCGCTTCCGCCTCAACCGGCTCCGCGTTGGCCTTCGCTTCCGTCGACCGGGTCAGCGTCTCGGTCATCAACTGCCGCGAGTAGTCCGGATCCGTATACTGCGTGTAATCGATCATTTCTTCCTCGCCCTCATCGCCAACCAGCGTCGAGCCGAAATCCTGTTCCGTGGCGAGAGCCCGGCCTTCCGCGCACGCATCGGCGATCTTGCTGGCGAACAGCCGGATCGCGCGCAGCGCGTCGTCGTTACCGGGAATCGGATAGTCCACATCCTCCGGGTTGCAGTTCGTGTCCACGATGCCCACCACCGGAATCCCCAGCTTTCGGGCTTCCGCCACGGCAATGTGCTCTTTCGAGGAATCGATCACGAACATCACGTCCGGCAGGCCATTCAGGTCCTTGATCCCCGCCAGGTTCTGTTCGAGCGACTTGCGCTCGCGTTCCAGGCGGACGATTTCCTTCTTCGGGCGCCCCGCGTAATCCTCTTCCGTGGCCATGCGGTCCAGCTCGCGCAGCCGCTTGATCGATTGCTGGATGGTGACGTTGTTCGTGAGCAGCCCGCCGAGCCAGCGGTTATTCACGTAATACATCCCGCACCTCTGCGCCTCTTCGGCAATCGCTTCCTGCGCCTGGCGCTTCGTGCCCACGAAGAGCACGCTCTTGCCCTGGATCGCCATTTCGCTCACAAAGCGCATCGCTTCCTTGAACAGCTTCAGGGTCTTCTGCAGATCCACAATGTAGATCCCGTTGCGCTCGCCGAAGATGTATTCCTTCATCTTCGGGTTCCAGCGCTTCGTCTGATGCCCGAAGTGGACGCCCGCTTCGAGCAGTTCTTTCATGGTGATTTGGGGCACGATTGTATTTCCTCGCTAACTTTTCCGGCAAAGTTACGGTGGACGCGCGATCACCGGGAAGCGGATCGTGGGAACGATTCCGTTCGCCCGGCGGGTAGGCCCTAATGGCCTGCCGGCGTCTCATCGGGTCGATTCCGCCACACTGCCCGCTCGGGGCGTGTGGCGGATCACCCGAAATTCGTGGGAGCGTTTGCCGCGGTCCCACTCAAACAAAACCCAGGGGAAAGGCTCCGGATGTTCGCCGGAACCCCAATACGAAGCGCAAAATCCGCGCTTCGACAGCGCAACTAGCGCTTGGAGAACTGGAACCGCTTCCGGGCGCCCTTCTGGCCGTACTTCTTCCGCTCATGCTGGCGCGGATCCCGGCGCAGGAAGCCGCTCGACTTCAGCTTGCCGCGAAGTTCCGGATTGAACACGCACAATGCGCGCGCGATTCCCAACCGGGCCGCGCCCGCCTGTCCCACCACGCCGCCGCCATGCGCGTTGATCAGCACGTCGAAGCGATCCGCCATCTCGACGGCCTGCAACGGCTGCTTCACCATCATGCGGGCCATCTCCGACGGGAAATATTCCGCGACACCGCGGCCGTTCACCACCAGTTTGCCTT
>JADYZL010000148.1 GCA_020853155.1 Bryobacterales bacterium | reverse complement strand
CTTCCTCCGCGCGGCTGCCCGCGATGAACACATCCGCGATCTCTTGCAGTCCGATCGCGGCCAGCTTGTCCTTCCTCGTAGCGGCGCGACCTGGAAAGCCGCGGGTTCTGGCCCGTGGTTGACCCACATACGGACGCGAAAAGTTTCATTCCTGCAGACTCGTAGCCTGATAACATCCCGTTCGAACATTCGGGGTAGGAAGTATTGGAACACCACGAAGAATCACGGTGTCTTTAGGAGTCATGCGCACTTTCCTGCTGATGGTGGTCGTGGCCTGTGCGTTCGCCCAAGCACCTCATTTCGAGCCCCGCGACATACGGCCGCAGGGGTCGGCGGAGCCCCGTCCGCTGTTGCCCGGTATCGGGGTCTGGATATTTGGCGTAAATCTTGGCCCGAATTGCAGCGTCGCAAACGTGATGGACCCCTCCACATATAAGACGGAGTTGTGCGGCGTGCGCGTCCTGTTCGACGATATTCCCGCGCGGCTTCTGTATACCAGTTCAGGGCAAATCAACCTGATCGTACCCGATCATGCGTGGGAGAACGAAACGGTGAATGTCCGGGTGATTCATCCGGGAGGCGCGAGCGCCGTGGTCCCGGTCCGATTCGGCGTGGATCGGCCCATTTTGTCGCTCGCCGAGCCTGCGTTCGTTGGGATGCCAGTATGGATTCACGTGGAAATGCCGGTGGGGCGGGGATCTCTGCGGTATCCGCATTGGACGGCGCCTTGGGCCCTCGCGCCGGGTAAGTTCGAGGTCCGCTTCGCGGGCCGGGACATTCCCATCTTGACGGAATTGCCGTTTGTTCCCCCAAGTCTCGGTCCATGGAAGGTCGGCCTGCCACACGAGCCCCCGGAGAGGTATCTCGGCCGCGCACCCTTACACCTCGTTTACTCACTCAACCGGGCGGGCACATACGAAGTTCGTTACACGGCAACACAAGTCACTTGGCGTGCGCCACGGAACAGGTCGTACCAGCAATCCGAGTGGACCAGGATCGAGATCCAACCCTCAACTGCCGCGCAACGGGCGTCATGGCTTGCAAAACTGGCGGGATCCGCACCCGCGGATCCAGTGGAACTGATGGCTGACTATTTACCATCTCTCCTTGCTGTCCGGGACGAAACGGTGTTGCGTATCTTGATACCGTACCTTGATTCTTCTGACGATGTACTCCGGACTTTCGCGCAATATGCGTTGAACTACTTCAATCCGAGCTTGTTACAGCGCGTCGTTCCCGGCCGGGAACCCCTGCGCGGCGCCGTATTTTGAAGCGGCTCACTTGCGCTCCTATTCGAGCAGCCCTTTTCGCGGTGCGCGATAGCAAACTTTTGAGGGGGGTGCTATCGCTCGGAGATCGGCTTGCTGATTTTACACGAAGCCTTCGCCAAGCTGCAGTTCTTTCCCCGCTTGACGGGATCGGCGCGGCGATTCACTGCCAACGGGGGGCACGTGCGCCAACGCGCTGAAGACGCAAATTTGGACAGCATTGATCGCGCTGCTGTTCGTGCGCTTCCTGCAGTTGAAGAGTAAGCTGAATCGGCATCTGTCGCGTTTCATCGCGCTGCTGCGCCAGCAACTGTTCGTCTACCGGGACTTGTGGCTGTTCCTGGACCACCCGTTCGAGGGGCCGCCAGGAGCGAATCTGGCAGAGGAAAACCCGCCGCCTCTGCTGGCCGGGCTGTTTGAGGCGGCGTTCCACCCCCAACCTGAACCGGAAAGCAGCCCGCGAGCCCGCCGCAGTCAATAGCGACAGGGGTCCCAGTGCTGGAGGGCTGCTAACTTGGACAGCAATGAGCGATATTGCACCGTCCCGAAACGATTTGCCAGGTCGGGGAAGGCGAAAACCATGCTCAGCGCTGCAACCGCTATTGGCCGGCATTTCAGAAGGAGGCCCACGATGAATTGAAGATCGATAGCGAGGCCCTACCCGCATCGCTGGCGAGAATCGCGCGCACAGGCTTGTAGGTGGAAATACGGGTAGCTTCTATGATTATGAGGGTGGTCAGGCGCGCCTGACGGGCGAATACAACGAGTTCCTCGAAGCCTTGCAAATCAATGCCTCATCAACGCCAGCGGAAGCGGCGAAACAAATTCCCACTGTAGACAATTGAAAACATTACTTGTGAAGCGCGGCTTCTAGGTGCAGGCACGCTGATCCAAGGCAATGTTGTTCAATGCCCGGTACATCCGATCCTAGAAGGTCCAGGATGGCCACGATCGGCGCCTCGCGTAGATCGCCGTTCCTCGAATCCCGAATGCAACGCCCGTGTTCTCGGCCCACACCACCGAGCCCCGCCAGTCAACGGAGTACCAGGCATTCCAGGTAATGCCGTAAACTCGTTGTTGCCAAGCGGATTTAGGTGTACTCATAGGAGTACACTAAAGAGGGGAGGTGGAGCCATGGCTGCACTCAAAGTCGGCGTCCGCGAGTTCCGCGAGCGCATCGCCAGCTTTCTGGAGTCGGATACTCCGGTTGCCGTTACACGGCGAGGCGAAACTCTCGGCATTTATGTCCCGACATGCCGGAAACATCCGAAATCAGCTGATATCTCCGAACTGAAGGCTGCGGCCGATCGTCTTGCAGAGGCATTGGCGGATGTTGACGAGGAGAGTCTGATGACCGAGTTTAAGCAGTTACGCCGGCATGGCAAGGGGCCGGTTCGGTAAGGTGATCGTTCTCGATGCGAACATATTGATTCGTGCCATTCTCGGGCGCCGCGTTCGACAACTGCTTGAAGCCTACGCCGTGAAAGGAGTCTGCTTCTTTGCAGCGGACATCGCCTTCGAGGATGCCGGGAAATATCTGCCTTCTCTGCTGAGGAAGCGTGGGAGGCCTGATGTTGACGTCCCGGCCTCGCTCGATTACCTGCGGCAGTTGATCGAGCCAGTTGAACGGGAGATCTACACCACATTCGAAGAGGAAGCGCGGAAGCGCTTGCATGGGCGCGATGAGAATGACTGGCCTGTTCTGGCAGCAGCGCTTGGGTTGGAATGTGCGATCTGGACTGAGGACACAGACTTCTTTGGAACGGGCATCGCAGTATGGACGACGGACCGCGTCGAGATCTTCCTTGAGGCGCAAACCAAGCATCGCGAGTCTGATCGGGTGTAGCCCGGAACCGAAAGCCGGGCCGAGACCCAGGATCGCCACGGACGCGATTCCCGTACAACCTAAGCTTCCGGTTCCGGTTCGTCTCAAGTATCACCCAATTGGTCGCGCATGAGGCCCAATATCGGTAGAGCGCCGGAGAACCTCGCCTGGCTGCGGCTTCGATGGCGAAGGATCACCATCCATGAGGCTTCGCGAGATCATATCCACACACGCTCACTCAAGTCCCAATTTGCTAACGGGGGCCGGATCAGGGCACAACTTTGGAGACCACAGCCTCCGCTTCGCCGCGTGCAAAGCGCATGGAAACGGGCATCCCTTCGGCCAGGGACGAGGAGTCTCGCACCAATCCGCCACCGCTCGTCCGAACCAGCGCGTAGCCTCGGCTCAGAATCCCCACCGGGCTAAGGGATTCCAGACGAGATCGAAGCAGATCCACCCGGTGCTGCGCCTCGGACAACCTGCGCCCCGCCGTTTCGCGCAGACTCCGCTCCCGTTCGTCGATCCGCGCACGAAACTGCGCGAGGTTTACCCGCAGGTCCAATCGAGCCAGACGGGCTGTGTTCGCCTCCAGCCGCTTGCCCGTCTTGGTCAAGTTGGCGCGGTTCGCATCGCGCAGCCGGAAATCCAGGTCGTCCAGGCGCTGCGCTCCGCACGTGAGGCGGCGGTGTACCAGAGTTTCCACTCGCTGAGTGGCGACGGATTCCAGCCGCCGCCGCTTTCGTAACAGGGCGAAATCCTGGCCTTGTTTCAGCCGGCGGGTCAACGATTCCACGCTCGCCAGCAGATCGTCCCGGTTGGGAACAACCAGTTCCGCGGCGGCCGAGGGCGTGGGAGCGCGGAGATCGGCGACGAAATCGGCAATGGTGAAGTCGGTCTCGTGACCCACGGCGGAGACCACGGGCACGCCGCAGTTGGCGATGGCGCGCGCGACGGCCTCTGTATTAAAGCTCCATAGGTCTTCGAGCGAGCCTCCTCCGCGGCCCACGATCACCACCTCCGCCCACGGGTTCTCGGTAAACCATTGGAGGCCGGCAGCGATTTGTTCCGGTGCGCCTTCCCCCTGCACCAGAGAAGGGTAAATACGCACGGAGAGCCCTGGGCATCGGCGCGAAAGAACTTGCAGAATATCCTGAATGGCCGCACCGGTGGGGGACGTGACGACCCCGATGCGGCGCGGCAGATGGGGAAGGCTTCGTTTCCGCTGCGGAGAGAACAGACCCTCCGCCGCCAGCTTGGCCTTCAGTTGCTCAAACGCCAACTGGAGCGCGCCGAGCCCTCTCGGCTCCAGAGCCTCCACGAGGAACTGGTACTGCCCGCGCGCCTCATAGACGTCGATCCTTCCACGCGCCGAGACCGCGATGCCCTCTTCCGGAAGGAAGCGAAGCAGCCGCGCCGCTCCCCGGAAGCAAACGCAGGGAAGCGTGGCGTCGCCGTCTCGAAGACTGAAGTAGAAATGCCCTTGCCGCGACACTTTCACATCGGAGATTTCTCCCTCCACCCAAATACCGGTGAATTCCACCGAAAGCAGGTCCGCGATCTCGCGGGTGAGATCTTTTACTGTGTAGCGCCGCTCGGCGGGCTGGAACAAGAATCGTTGCTGGAGGTCGTCCATATCGCTTCTAATAGAAACTGTGAATGGGGCATAGAAGCAGCGCTGGAGTATAGCTAACTCATGCACCCACAATCGCTTAAGCCAGCGCAAACCGGGTTTGACCGGCCCTCGTTTTTCGGTTACGGTAAGTCTTTACCGCTTCG
>JADYZL010000147.1 GCA_020853155.1 Bryobacterales bacterium | reverse complement strand
TCTCGACGGATCGGCTCACGTCATAGACCATCGTGGGCACGCGGTCCACGTCGAGCGAGAGCGCGTAGCCAAAGAGCAGCAGCATGATCAGCGGTATTGCCAGCGCCATGATGAGGCTGCGCGGGTCGCGAAAGACATGAAGAAACTCTTTGCGCGCCATGGCCCGGGTTCGACGGAGATTGATCATCGCTTGCGCTCCTCGGCTTCAATCAAACCGACAAATACATCTTCCATGGAGGCTTCGATCGGTTCGAGCAGCCGCACCTCGAGACCGGCTTCGCCCAGCCGCTTGCGGATCGGCGCGGCGGCGTCGAAACCGCTCTTCACGCGGACGTGCAGACCGCTGCCAAAAACGGCCACATCGTCAATAGCCTGATCGCCCTCGAGCGCATTCATGGCTCCCGCCAGATCGTTCACTTCAAGCTGCAAGAGCGCGAACCCACCGAGATCCCGCTTGAGATCGGACGGGGTTCCGAGTGCGATCACGGCGCCACGATACATGAGCGCGAGGCGATGGCAGTATTCGGCCTCGTCCATATAATGCGTCGTGACGAAAACCGTCGTACCGGCTTCGGAGAGTTGATAGATCAGATCCCAGAAATCGCGCCGTGCAATCGGATCGACTCCGGAGGTCGGTTCATCCAGAAAGAGCACGGGCGGCTCATGCAAAATCGCACAGCCGAGGGCGAGACGTTGCTTGAAGCCGCCGGGCAGCAGACGCGTGAGCGTATCCCGCCTTTCAGACAATGCCGAAAGTTCAAGCACGAATGCTTTCCGGGCATCGCGGCGTTCACGGGCAACCCCATAAACGCCGCTGAAGAAATCGATGTTCTCCTCGACGGTGAGGTCGTCGTAGAGGGAGAACTTCTGGGACATATAGCCGATGCTCAGCTTCACCTGCTCCGGTTCGCGCGCTACGTCGAAGCCGGCCACCGTGGCGGCGCCTTGTGTGGGCGTCAGCAACCCGCAGAGGATTCGAATGGTTGTGGATTTCCCCGCGCCGTTCGGCCCCAGAAAGCCGAAAATCTCGCCCGGCCGCACTTCCAGGGAGACATTGTCCACGGCGACAAAATCGCCGAAGCGCTTCGTTAGGTTGCGCGTGACGACGGTGGGCGTGCGGGTGGTGGCGGTCATTGACTCGCTCCCGTTTCCTCGCGCGCCTCCGCGCGCTCCGCCTGGCGCACGAGCGCGATAAACACGTCTTCGAGCGAGGGCAGGATGGGGCGCACCGTCACGCCGGATTGGCCCCGCGCTTCCAGGGCATGCGCCAGTTCCGCGGCCCTCCCCCCATTCTGGGAGAGAAACACGTGCAGCGCCCCGCCTGACGTTTCCGCGCTCAGCACACCGGGCTGCTCCAGCAGAAAGGCGCGTGCTTCCCGCGGATGATCGCACGCGATCGCGTAGCAGTTCTGCCGCATTTGGGATCGAATCGCCTGGGGTGTGTCCTCGCGGATCAGGCGCCCCTTGTACATGAGGCCCACCCGGTTGCAGCGTTCGGCCTCGTCCAGGTAGGCGGTGGTGAGGAGCACCGTAAGACCGTCGCGAACCAGCCGGTAGAGGATGGTCCAGAAGTCGCGGCGCGAAACCGGATCCACGCCATTCGTCGGCTCATCGAGAAAGAGCACTTCCGGACGGTGCAAGAGCGCCGACATCAGGGCGAGCTTCTGCTTCATCCCTCCGGAAAGATTGCCCGCCAGGCGGTTGCGAAAGGGCTCCATCCGCGTCATGCGGAGCAGTTCCCCCATCAGATCGTCGCGCCGTTTGCCTGCAACGCCGAAAAGGTCTGCGTAAAAATACAGGTTCTCCTCAACCGTAAGATCCGTATAGAGGCCGAAGCGCTGGGGCATGTATCCGATGCGGTCGCGGACGGCGTGTACCTGGCGGGCGGGGTTGATGCCATTGACGAGGGCCTCTCCAGCTTGCGGATCGATCAGGCCGCAGAAGAGGCGCAAGGTGGTGCTCTTCCCTGCACCATCCGGGCCCACCAGGCCATAGATTTCCCCGCGCGGGATGCGCAGGTTGAGGCCATCCACCGCCACCAGCGAACCGAAGCGGCGTGTGAGCCCGCGGGCCTGAATCATCGATGTGGGCACAGGCGTACTCATGGCGGTGCTCCGTCTCGCGTCGCTATTTCGCGGCCTCCGCCGCGAGGAGCGGGAGGAAGGCGTCCGCGGGCATATTTGCTTTTAGGACGCCTTCCGGATTCTCGAGATCGATCTTCACGCGATAGACGAGCTTCACCCGCTCCTCCTCGGTCTGAATTTGCTTCGGCGTGAACTCAGCCTCCGAGGCGATGAAAGATAGGCGGCCCTGGAATCGCCGGTTGGGCAAGGAATCCGTCACGACTTCCACCGGCGCGCCAATCTGCACCCTCCCTTGATTCTGTTGCCCCACATACCCCCGCAGCCAGGGATGAGCGAGATCCGCGATGGTGGCGATCGTCGTACCCGCGGCGAGGACCTCACCCGCTTCGGCCGATTTCACCAGCACCACCCCATCCACCGGAGACCGGGCGATGGCGTCTTTCAATTGCGTTTCCACGACCGCAAGGCTCGCCTTTGCCTGCTCGATCTCAGCCATCCTTGAAGTCCGCTCCTGCCGCAGACGGTCCGAATCGTAGCGGCCGGCTTCCGTAGCGTGAAGGGCCGCTTTGGCACGGGAGACCTGTGCCCGCATCGCCTCAATGGTTTCGACGCGAGGCCCTTCCTCCACCAGGGCGAGCCGCTCGCGCGCCTGGCGCACGGCGGCTTCCGTTGCTTCGTGTGCCGCCTTGGCGCGATCCCGATCCGCGGCCGTAATATCCTCCGATGCGAAGAGGGTCTGCGCCCGTTTCCAATCGGCAGCCGCACGGACGGCTTCTGCCTCAGCTTGCGCGGCAAACGCCCGCGCTTGCTCTTTCTCTTGTGTACGCGAACCGGCAAGCAGTTCTCTGAGTTGGGCTTCCACGGCGGCAAGCTCCGCGCGGCGCTGGGTGGTCATCGCTTCGAGGCTCTGCTCCTGAAGGTCGATGCTGCTGCCCAGTTGCTTGAGCCGGGATTCGGCGGAGGCGAGCACGGCCTCAGACATTCGCTTCTGGCTTTCGAGTTGCGCCGTATCCAGGCGGCCGATGACTTGGCCCGCTTTCACGAGGTCTCCCTCCTTTACGGTCAACTCCACGAGTTGGCCCGGAGTCCTGAACCCGATGTTCACTTCCGTGAGCTCGATGTTCCCGGATATCTTGATGACGCCCGGCGGTTGCCGCCGGTGAAATCCAAACCACCAGGCGGCAACCGAAACAGCTAAAAGAACGGCCAGCGCGATGGGGATGAGTTTGCGATTCATGATGCAGTTTCCTCCGCTCATTTTCAGACAACCGCTCAGTTACGGGATTGCAGTGGCAACGTCTCCCATGGCTTGGGCGAACTCAATCCGTGCCGCATTGAAGCGGAAGAGGGAGTCGATACTCGTGCTGCGTGCCTGCTCCACGCCGGTCTGTGCGCGAGTGACCTCAAGACTCCCGGCGACGCCCGCCCGGTAGCGCCGCCGCGCTTGTTCAAGTTCCAGTTCCGCCTGCCGCAGCGATTCGCCCGAGACACGAACGAATTCGCGCGTGGAATCCAGCGCATCGACGGCAAGGCGAAGTTCGAGTTCAATCTGCCGCATGAGATCGCGTGCGCGCAACTCTTCCTCCCGCAGACGGGCACTTGATTCGGCGCGACGGGCATCCCGCCTCCCGCCATCAAAAAGAGGAATACGGACTTGAACCCCTACGGCCCGCGTGGGCAGCGCATTGCCGGGGGAACTGCCGCTTGCTCCATAGTCACCGAAGGCGGAAATACTGGGCGCGCGTTCCCAGGCTGCGGCGCCGCTCAACAGACGCGCGTTCTTGAGGCGCGCCTGCTGGCCTTGCCAATCCGCCCTGGCGCCCTCCGCGCGGTGCACGAGCGAATCCATGGATTCTCCCTGAACGCCGGGCACGGTCTCCGGAAGAGGCATTGGGTCGCTAAGACGGATGGGGTTCTCCATGGAAAGCCCAATCGTGCGCTGCAACTGGAGATTGGCAGCCCGCACCTCGTTTTCTCTAACGAGCAGCGCGTGTTCGGCTTGGCTCCGCAAGAGGGTAGCGCGGGTGACTTCAAGCGCCAGACCGGTCCCCGCATCCTTCTGTCTTCGGGCAAGATCTTCAAGATCGCGGGCAAGTGTAAGATTCGCTTCCGCCGCCGTCCGCTGCGCCTGGGCGCGCAGAGCGCTGTAGTAGGCCATTGCCACGGAGGCGGAAATATCCTGGCGGGCAACCTGCTCCTCCGCCTTCGCAATCGATACACCCACCTTTGCTGCCTGATAACGTCGAACCGCGCTCATGTTCAGGATGCTCTGTGTGGCGGATAGTCTCGCATCGAACACATCGAAAGGGCCGACAAAACGGGGCTGTTCGAATCCGGGTACCGGCACGGAAAGCTGGATGCCGAACGCCTCGAGATTCCGCGTCTGGCTGGATTGAGAAATGGCGCCATCCAAATTCGGGAGCAAGTCCGCCCGCGCCTGCCCACTTCGCGCCTTGGCTTCCTCCACCATTTCCAAAGCGATGGCGGCACGTGCGTTGCCATCGGGAGCCAGCGCCAGTTCGACGGCACGGCGTAAACTCAGTTCCACCGGTGCTGTGGTCTGTGAGACAGAGCCGGGCAAACTCTGCCCCCGCACAGCCCATGTCAGCAGGAGCAGCAAGACGGCCAGCCCGATCCACTGCGCCGCTACCCAAACCTTTCCCAGCGGGAACCGTTCCACGTCTCTAGGTTTTGTCATGCGGGTCCTCCCCGGCTTCCAGCACGGATTGCCTCAGCTTGAGCAGCAGGTCTCGAAGATGCCGTTTCTCATTCGCGGTTAGATCATTCGAGATGCGTTTGATTTCACGAAAGTGCGAGGGCAGCATCGCGGCGACAAGAATTGCTCCGGCAGGCGTCGACTTGGCGAGCTTCACGCGACGGTCGAGCGGAGAATCGATGCGCTCGGCTAAGCCGCGCTTCACCAGGCTATCGAGCACCCCGGTCACATTCGCCTTGCTGACCAGCAGGATCTTCCCCAGTTGCGACAGCCGGCATCCTTCCTCGCGGTAGATGGGCTGATTGAGGATGATGAGGATGTTGAACCCCGCCGGGCTCAGGCCGGCGCGCTGCAAACGGCGTGCGATGTGCGATGTAAAGGCATCGTAGCCGGAGATCAAGGCAAAGATCGCTTCGAACGTAACCCGATCGAACTCCGGCTGGTTCGCGTCCATGAAGTCGGCCGCACCCCGGTAGAACTCTACGCGGCTGAGGTTGGGAGCCATTGCATTCTTCGCCATTTCCACCTGCAGAATAACGGTCAATGCCAAGATCGTCAATACCTAAACCATATAGTAACAAATTAAATTTGTTTGATTTCCGGGAAGAACTACTCCAGAGCTGGCTGGCTGCCATCCAAATCGATCACCAGGATTGCTGCGTTGCGCCGTGCCGATCTCGTCGTTTTCCGGCCCTGTCTTCCGCTCGGGTTCACACGATCCGATCAATCCCGGCGGCATTCGAGTGCTTCTTAGAGCGTACGACATTAGAAATTCGTATACTTATATGATCTTCGTGCGATTCGAGTCTCAACTGTAGCTGTGATTTTGAACTACGACCTTAGGCGCCTTAGTGTCGATTCATATGCGTTAATCCGTGTAACTAGCAGTAAATACACACTATTCTCGATCAATTACTGATTAACCTCATTTAGTACTGGTCCGTACCGAGTTCTCGAATGGAACTTGGTATCTTGCGTCTGTTTCGTTGCGAGTACTACACTGGTTATGTAATCGAGAAGGTAGCGGCAACAAATCGGGTGGCAGGCATGATTGTCCAAGGCCACACGCGAGCCGTCGCGGCCTTACCGGCAAGAAATGTCAGGGGAAGAAGAGAGAGCATGAGAACCAACTTCAGAAATTGGACACTAGCCTTGGCCGTGGTAGCCGCCACAGCCACCTTTGCCAGCGCGGACACGATTCGGGCTGAGCTGAAATCCGTTTACGGCCAGTCCGTGAGCTATACGTTGGGAGCGAACGCGCAGAAGAGCACCACAGCCGGGCGTTTCAACTGGCAGCGCGAAACCGACAATCCGGCGACCCCGGCTTTCAATGAGGCGGGGACATTCCCGCTGGATCCCACGCCTGCCGGCGACCTGTTCTATTCCTTCTGCATCGATCTAACACAGACCGTGACCTACAACACGCCCTACGAATTCAATGTCGAAAGCAACCTGGCGAACGGCCGGGATAGCGCCGGCTACCCTTCCTTGGGCGCCACGACCGCTAACAACATCGCACAGTTCCTCGGGGCGGTTTTCCCCACTCTCGACGGTTCGTTGACAACGGTGCAGGCCGCGGCGCTGCAGATCTCTCTTTGGGAGATTATTTACGAGAACGCGTCGAATGCGTTCGATGTCCTGTCTGGGAACATCAAGTTCGCGAACAACACCGCGGTGACCAACCAGGCCACAACCTACTTGAATACGTTCGCGGCCTACAATGGCCCTGGCGCGGAAGGCCTCCACGCCATGAATAGCTCCCGGCTTCAAGATCAGATGATCCAGGTTCCCGGCAACCCCAACGTCGAGGAAGTCCCGGAACCCGGCACCTACGCACTGATGGGCATTGGCCTGTTGGCAATCGGCTTTTTCCGTCGCAAGGCTGCGAAGGCATAACTCGCCGCAGCCAGCCGTTGTTCACTCAATCCTAACTTCGCAAACGCACAGTCGTTTGGGGCGCTCCCCGGAGCGCCCTTTTTTTCGTTCCGACCCGAGACCTGCCCAGGAGCGGAGCATAATGATCCGCCGGAGAGATAGAATTCTCTTGGAGGCTTCGACCATGACGAATCAATTGGCGCGGCGGACATTCCTGGCTTCGAGCGCCTTGAGCAGGGCGGCAATCGCTTCGGCTCAGCCTGCGGCACGGCGCCCGGTCTCCTTGCCGGTTCCGGGGCGTTTGCCCCTTCTTCTCTTCTCGAAGCATTTGCATTGGGCCGATTTTGGCACTTGCGCCTCCGTGCTGCGTGAGATTGGCGCGGAGGGAATTGACCTGACGGTGCGGAAGAACGGCCATATTGAGCCGGAACGCGTGCGCGAAGATTTGCCGCGAGCGGTTGAGATCTTCCACAAGGCAGGCACCCCGGTAGTGATGATCACCACGGATATCCGGACTGCGGACTCTCCCTTCACCGTGCCGATCCTCGAAACCGCGAAATCTCTCGGCATTACCCACTACCGCTGGAGCGACTTCGTCTACGACACAAAAAAGCCGATACCGGAGCAACTTCAGGAGTTCAAGCCGCAAATCGCGAAGTTGGCGAAACTGAATGCCAAACTGGGAATGACGGCCATGTACCACATTCACTCCGGCTTCAATCGATTGGGGAGTTGCGTGTGGGATCTCTGGGAGTTGCTCCGGGATGAAGATCCGAACGCCGTCTCCTTTAACTACGATATCGGCCATGCCACCGTCGAGGGCGGATTCGGAGGTTGGATCAACACCCTACGGCTGGCTCTCCCCTATTCCCGGGGGACGGCTGTGAAGGATTTCGTTTGGGCGAAGAACAGTCAAGGGCAGTGGCGTCCTCGCTGGCGCCCCCTCGGTGAAGGAATGGTGGATTTCACCGGCTACTTCAACCTCCTCAAGAACTCCACCGTACCGATGCCGCTGCAGCTTCATCTCGAGTATGACGAATTGGGGGCGGCGGCACATGGGAGCAAACAACTGGATATGCCGCGCGAGCGAGTGGTGGCGATGCTCAAGCGGGATATGGCCCGGCTTCGGGAAATGCGCGCGAAAGCGGGCCTCGATACGTAGCCGAGGGAGACCCGGGAGGTCCACCGCGGCTAGGGGAGCCTGCGGACTTTGATGTTGCGGAAAGCCACCCCGCTGCCATGCTCTTGTAAGACGATGCGCCCTTCCCGCGAAGCGCCGTAACGGGCATCGCTCTTGTATTTGCTGCCCGCCACCCAACCCTTGAACTGCTCGGAATCGAGCGCGAACTCGAGCACCTTCGCGCCATTCAGCCACTGCTCCACGCGGCCTTGGTTCACCACAATTCGCAGGTGGTTCCATTGCCCCGCGGGATGCAGCGTCTTCGCACCGGGAGCCGCCACATCGTAAACGCCCGCGGTTTTCCGGTTGTCCTGCTTGGCGTCGGGATGCGCCATATCGTCAATGATCTGGTATTCCAGCCCGAACGCGGAGCGCGAAGCGGGCGGGCTGTTTGCCTCTACCACCAAATACTTGACTCCGCTGTTGCCGCCCGGCTCCAGGCACCAGTCCGCGGCAAACTCAAAATTCTTGTAAACATCGCGCGTGGTGAGGTCGCCGCCCGCGCGCCCGCTTCGCCCGTCCCCCTCGCTGTGGAGGAGGGCGCCGTTCACCACTTTCCAACCTTCCGAAGGGAAGGCGGCGCCATGAAACTCGCGCCATGCCTGCGTGTTAGAGCCGTCAAACAAGGCGACCCAGCCGTTCGTCCGCTCAAGAGCCGTTAGCGGATGAAACACCGCTCCTTCCGTGCCGCACCAGGGTGCCGCGCTAAGCGTCTCGAGAGGAAGAATCAGGAATAGACAGAGCACCAGCCGGAGCCGGGGACAACGCGTGTGGTGGAAGCGCGGAAAGGAAAGGGCGGCCATAGAGGAATCCTAGCAGACTCCCGCGACGCCAATCGGAGCGGTTCCGGCCCGTGCTTCCCCCCGCAGGCGCAGTTGCAGTAGACTGCCGTTGTCATGCTTCGTTCGGTAATAACTTTGATCCTGCTTGCTTCGGTTCTTCCGGCGGCGAGCATCCCCGCGTTCCGACAGAGCAATATCGTTACCGGTTTGAAAATGGGTTACCAGATTGTTTTGGCGGATCTGAATCGCGACGGCAAGCTGGATGTGATTGTCGTCGATGAGGGGGCCACGGAACTCGCATGGTACGAGAACCCCGGATGGCAGCGTCACGTGCTGGCGCGGGACGTTCCCAGAGTCATCAACCTCGAATGCCACGATCTCGATGGGGACGGCATCCCGGAGGTCGCGATGGCCCACCATTTCGAAACGAACCCGGATCGCAGCGAGGGGAACGTGCTGCTGCTAGAGCATGATGGAGATCCACACCGGCTTTGGAAGAAGCGGGAACTGGATCGAGTGCCGACGGCACATCGGCTCCGATGGATTCCGGTGGAAAAGGGCGGATCACCATGGCTGCTTGTGGCGCCCCTGGTAGGGCCAAAGACTTACGCACCGGACTACGTGGGGATCGCCCCGATCTATGCCTACCGTCCCGGTAAATGGAAGCGGATGACCATCTCGAACGAATTGCACGGCATCCTGCACAGCATCGCGCCCGTCGAATGGAGTAAGGGAGACTGGCAGTTGCTTACCGCAAGTTTCGACGGAATCGAACGTCTCGAACCGCGACGAAACGGGCTATGGAAGCATGTTCCGATTGGGAAGGGGAATCCGGAGCCCTGCCCGCGATGCGGGAGCAGTGAGGTAAAGATGGGGTTTCTGGGCAAACAGCGATTTCTCGCTACCATCGAGCCCTGGCACGGCAACCAGGTGGCCGTTTATCTCGAGCGCGGGCGCCGATGGGATCGTGTCGTTATCGACGACGGGATGCTGAACGGCCACGCTTTGGCGGTGGCGGATCTAGACGGGGACGGGCGGGACGAGATCGTCAGCGGGTTTCGCGGCAAGGGCTTCCGTGTCAGTGTCTTTCAGGCCAATGACCGCGCGGGCCGGCAATGGAAGCGCGCCGTTCTCAACGAAGGGGGAGTCGCCGGCGCGGATTGTAAGATCGCGGACCTCAATGGCGATGGTCGTCCCGACATCGCGTGTTCCGGCGCCTCCACGGGGAATGTGATGTTGTTTGAGAATCTTGGGGTCCGTTAGCGGGAGAATCTCATGCGAAACCGCCGAAGCATTCTCCGGGCCGGCATCGGATTCGCGTTGCTCACAGCCAGTTGCCGGAATCGAACCGGCACGCCGGAAAAGGAGGGCCATCATGCCGCTCTCCACGCCTTGTTTGCGAGGGAGTGGGAGTTCCGGCTTCGAGAAGATCCGCTGTTCGCGACTTCGGTGGGGCGGATGGAGTGGAACGATAAGCTGCCGGACCTTAGCCTCTCCGCGGCCCGGCGTTCCTACGATTTCTATAGGGCGCTGCTTGCGGATCTGGGCAGAATTCCTTCGGAGGCGCTCGATGAGGCGGATCGCATCAGCCAGGATGTCCTTCGAGTGGAGGTGCAGCACAATGTAGACGCCTTCGAAACAGGAGGCTACCTGATGCCGGTGAACTCCGATTCTGCCTTTCACATTTACTTCCCACGCATCGTTGAGGAGGTCCCGCTCGAGAACACACGGGATTACGAGAACCTGCTCGCCCGTCTGCGCGCTTGGCCGCGAACGGTAGACGAAATGCTGGATGTGTTGAGGGCGGGCTTGAAACAGGGCTTCACCCCGCCCGCGATCACAATGCAGGGGTTTGAGCGTACCATCAGCGCGCACATGGTGGATCAGCCCAGGAAGAGCGGCTTCTATCAGCCCTTCGAGCACTTCCCAACCGGCGTGGCGCAATCGGAACAAGGTCGGCTACGCATCGAGGGGGAGCAGGCCATCCAGAATGCGATCATTCCCGGCTATCGCAAGCTTTACGAGTTCTTCACCTCAGAGTATCTGCCAGGGTGCCGGCGGACGCTGGGCGCTTATGACCTGCCGAAGGGCAAAGACTTCTATGCACGAGAGTTGCGCTACTTCACGACACTGCCGGTTGAGCCGGAAGAGGTTCATCAAATCGGGCTCCGCGAAGTGGCGCGCATTCGGAGTGAGATGGAAGCGGTCATGCGGAAGACGGGATTCGGCGGTTCCTTCGAGGAATTCCTCCGATTCCTGCGGACAGATCGCCGCTTCTACGCGAAGACCCCGGAGGAGCTTCTCCAGCGCGCCGCCTGGATTGCGAAGCGCATGGATGGAAAGCTCCCTGCGCTGTTCGGCCGCTTGCCGAGGCAACCTTACACCGTAGAACCGGTCCCGGACGCGATTGCCCCAAAGTACACGAGTGGGCGCTACGTCTCTGCTCCGTATGGCGGAACGAAGCCGGGAATTTACTGGGTGAATACGTATGCGCTCGAAACCCGCCCCCTGTACACGCAGGAAGCTCTTACTCTACATGAGGCCGTACCGGGGCATCATCTTCAAATCGCTCTGGCGGCGGAGATGGAAAACCTGCCTCCCTTTCGCCGTTTTGCGTACTTCTCCGCTTTCGGGGAAGGCTGGGGTCTCTATTCCGAACTTCTAGGCAAAGAAGCCGGATTTTACACAGACCCCTATTCCGAGTTCGGCCGGCTGACGTACGAAATGTGGCGGGCCTGCCGTTTGGTGGTCGATACAGGGGTACATGCAAAGGGTTGGCAACGCCAGCAGGTCATCGATTATCTGCTTGAGAACACGGCCCTGCCGCTGCATGAATGCACGACGGAGACGGATCGCTACATCTCCTGGCCGGGGCAGGCATTGGCTTACAAGATGGGCGAAATCACCATTCGCGAACTCCGCGCGAAGGCGGAGGCCAAGCTAGGGACCCGGTTTGATATCCGCGGTTTCCATGACAAGCTGCTTGAGAACGGATCGATTCCGCTCACCACCTTGCAGCGCGTCATGGAAGCGTATATTACGAAACAAAGCCGATCCTGAGGCATCGCCCTCCGCAACAAGCCGTGCTCCAAGTGGCTGGTGGTTAGCTTTTCGGCTTCTTCGCTTCCGCACTCGGGGCGGGCGCAGTCTCCGCTTCGTCGATCGACTTGTCGAAATGAAGGTTCATGATCGCCTTCGCGCGCGGATCGTAGGTGCTGAGCTTCTTGGTCTCCGAATCCCTTCCGCGAAAACGCGCCCGCACCTCGTAGTCGTCCGCCTTGATGACGCGATCAAAGTTGTAGCGTCCATCGTCCTTGGTGACGAAGGACCGCGCGGCCTTAGTCTTGAGGTTCGTCAGGGTCACGATCGCACCCTTCACGGGATTGTCCCTAGAGTCGCGCACAATGCCGCTCAGTTCCCTTGACGGCAAATCCTTGGGGTTCACTTCGGGCAGCTTCTTGAAGAAATCCGGATTACTGTCGCGCTGATAAACATCCTTCGTATTGCCCTGCGCATATGCGGCAGAGAACAAGATCAGAATGGACGCGAACAGGATCGCGAGTCGGAACACGGCATTTCCCCCTGCTTTCAGCTTACTATCAAGAGATATCGCCTGGGCCATTTCCGGTTACAACAAACTGGGCTCGCGCGGAGATCGACACCGCTCGGAAATCTTGTACCTGATGTCGCGCAGAATCGAATCCGTCATGATTCCCGGCCCCGCGGGGCGCCTCGAAGGATTGCTGGAGGAACCCGAATCCGGCGTACCTCTGCATGCCGTGGTCGTGTGCCATCCGCACCCGATGCATGGCGGTACGATGCACAACAAGGTGGTCTACCGTCTCGCGCGGGGATTGCGGCGCACGGGAGCGGTGGTGCTGCGCTTCAACTTCCGCGGCGTGAACTTGAGCGAAGGCCAATTTGACCAAGGGGATGGCGAGGTTGAGGATGCCCGTGCCGCATTGAGCTTCTTGCGGGGCCGCTACCCGAACCTCGCTTTCAGCCTGGCAGGCTTCTCCTTCGGCTCACGTGTGATCCTGCGATTGGGGTGTGAACAAAGCGTGGGGGCGACACGGCTGATCGCGGTGGGCTACCCCACCCGATGGCCGGATCTGGATGTATTGCAAATCTGCGCGCGGGAGAAAATCTTCATCCAGAGCACCCATGACGAGTTCGGGCCCATCGATTCATTGCGCCAGCTCGTCGAAAGTCTACCGGATCCGAAGGTGCTTTACGAAGTGGAGGCGAGAGACCATTTCTTCGCCGGGGCACTGGATGCATTTGAACATCTCGTTGAAGAAATGGTCTGGGATGAATCGGCGGCATCCGTTTAGGGGTTCCGTTACGAGCCTGTCGGAGATTAACACGTCAACTTTCTCGATGTGCAAACATTTCCCTGCAGCCTTGTTCTGATCTGTCTCATCCAACCGATATATGAGGAGATTTCGGCCCTGTACTCTCGATCAGCCGCTG
>JADYZL010000146.1 GCA_020853155.1 Bryobacterales bacterium | reverse complement strand
CCAACCCAGGTTGGACGCGTTGCCAGTAACAAGATGCAGAAGACCATCGTCGTCGAGATTGAGAAGGTCAAGCCGCATCCCTTGTACCACCGGAACGTTCGGCATCATGAGCGACTGAAGGCGCACGATGAGACGAACGCCTGCCAGATCGGGGATCTGGTGAAAGTGGAATTAACGCGCCCATTGAGCCGCGAGAAGCGGTGGCGCGTGATTGAGATTATCGAGCGGGCACCAGGCCTGGCTCCGATCGAATAACCAGCGGCATTACCGCTTGGTTATCCTCACCCCGCTGCGGTTACCCGACGGAGGTGAACGTGAACCCTCTCATCGCGCCTGCGGGCGTCGGGAGGGATTGGGTGAGGCGTAAACGGACCCGGCCTCTGCCTGCGGAAGGAATTGTTCACAGTGATTCAGACACAGACGCGACTGAAGGTCGCGGATAACACCGGCGCACGTGAGATTATGTGCATCCGTGTGCTCGGTGGTTCCAACCGCAGAACGGCGGAATTGGGCGACGTGATCGTCGCCGCGGTTAAGCAGGCATCGCCGGGCGGCTCGGTGAAGAAGGGGGACGTCGTTCGTGCCGTGATCGTACGCACCGCGAAGGAGCACGCACGTCCGGATGGATCTCTCATTCGCTTCGACGAGAACGCCGCGGTCATCCTTTCAGAGAAGAACAATCCGAAAGGAACCCGTATTTTTGGACCCGTTGCGCGCGAACTTCGCGATCGCAATTACATGAAGATTGTCTCGCTCGCCCCGGAGGTGCTCTAATGCGCATCCGTACCGGCGACAATGTCCTGGTCATCGCAGGACGAGAGCGCGGGAAGTCCGGTCAGATTAGCCGCGTGTTCCCGAAGGAAGAGCGCGTGATTATCCCAGGAGTGAACCTGATCAAGCGCCACCAGAAGGCACGGCCCGGCGTCATGCAATCTGGCATTATCGAGAAAGAGGCGCCCCTTCGCGCATCAAACGTGATGCTCATTTGCCCATCCTGCAACCACCCGACGCGCATCGGTCATCGGATATCGGTCGAGGCGGGTCAGTCGCTCAAGGAGCGGGTCTGCAAGCGATGTGGCGAAGCGATTCCAGCGCCGCCGGTCAACCGCTAACCCATTTGCTGGGAACTGCCTCCTAACCGCGCGAGACGCGGCTGGAGGCCTTTAGGAGTAAACCGTGGCAGTACAAATGAAAGAGCGGTTGCGGGACCTGTATCGCGAACAAATCGTACCGACGATGGTGCGCGAGTTTGGGTATGGCAACGCTCTCCAGGTTCCTCATATCGAAAAGGTCGTGATCAATATTGGGCTAGGTGAAGCGATTCAAAACGCCCGCGCCATCGAAGCGGCATCGCAAGATCTCGCGTCGATCACGGGACAGCGGCCAGTCGTCACTCGCGCCAAGAAATCGATCGCCGCCTTCAAGCTGCGGGAGGGAATGCCCATCGGGGTGATGGTCACCCTGCGGGGCGAACGCATGTTTGCGTTCCTCGACAAGCTGATCAATGCAGCGCTCCCGCGCGTACGCGACTTCAGTGGTGTTTCCCCGAAGTCGTTTGATGGCCGCGGTAGCTACACGCTGGGACTGCGCGAGCAGCTCATCTTCCCAGAGATCGAGTACGATAAAGTCGATCGCATCCGCGGGATGCAAGTCAGCATTGTCACGAACGCACGAACCGACGAAGAGGCGCGCCGACTGCTTCAATTGCTCGGCATGCCGTTTCGGGCAAGCTAAACGGCGGGAGAAGAATGGCTAAGAAATCAAAGATCGCGAAGAGCCTGCGCACGCCAAAGTTCGCAGTACAGCACCGCAACCGATGCTACGTCTGTGGGCGCCCGCGGGCCTACATGCGGAAGTTCAGCCTGTGTCGGATCTGTTTCCGGCAGCGCGCCCTCTTGGGCCAATTGCCGGGCGTCACGAAGTCGAGCTGGTAACGCGAGCGAAGAGGGAGGGAAAAAGGTGTACGTGACGGATCCTATTGCCGATATGCTCACCCGCATTCGCAACGCGTCTACGGCTCGGCACCCCAACGTGGAAATGCCGTCTTCAACGTTGAAGCGGGCGATTGCGCAGATTCTCAAAGAGCAAGGTTTCATTAATAATTTCGAGATGGTGAAAGACGCGAAGTTCCCCACCTTGCGATTGCAGCTCCGCTATACGGGGAAGCGCGAGCCGGTCATCACCGGCATTCGGCGCATCAGCAAGCCCGGTCAGCGAATCTATCGCAAGGCGCAGGCGATGCCGCGCGTTCTCGGGGGCATGGGTGTCGCGGTAGTCAGCACCCCCAAAGGGGTGATGACCGAACGTCAGGCCCGCCAGAACAATGTCGGTGGGGAAGTTCTCTGTTACGTCTGGTAGGTTCAAGGAGGAGACATGTCACGAATTGGCCGGGCGCCGATTCCGGTACCACCAGGCGTTCAGGTCCGGATCGACAACCGCTTAGTCCAGGTCAAGGGGCCAAAAGGTGAACTTCAGCGAGAGGTTCACCCGGCCATGAGCGTCGAGCAGCAGGATGGTCAGCTTCTGGTCCGGCGCCCGAGCGACGAGCGGTTGCACCGTGCCCTGCACGGCCTCACCCGAACATTGATCGCGAATATGGTGACCGGGGTCACCCAGGGTTTCTCGAAGACGCTGGATATCACCGGGGTGGGCTATCGCGCGACGAAGCAAGGGGAGAAGGTGGCTTTCCAGCTTGGCTACTCACACCCGGTGGAGTTCGTTCCGCCTGCGGGAGTCCGATTTGCCAGCGTCGAGAGCTTCACCCCCACCACGGCGAATGAATGGCTCTCTTCGCGCCTCCGCCTTGAAGGGATTGATAAGGAATTGGTCGGCGCCACCGCCGCGAAGGTGCGTGCGCTCCGCCCGGTCGAGCCTTACAAGGGGAAGGGCATTCGCTATCACGGCGAGTTCGTCCGCCGCAAGGCAGGAAAGACTGCTGGCAAGGGCAAGGGTGCGAAGTAATCGGGCCACCGGAATACGATAACAGGAATGCGATAATGGCAAAGCTGACAACGCGTCAGAAGCGAGTCCGCCGCCACCATCGGGTCCGGAGCAAAGTCAACGGAACGACTGAGCGCCCGCGCCTGGCGGTGTTCCGGAGTGGCGAACACATTTATGCACAGATCATTAATGATGTCACCGGGCGAACCCTGGTCGCGGCATCGACGCTCGAACCGGAAATCCGGCAAGCGATCGAGGGTCAAACCAAGACCCAGCAGGCGCACCACGTCGGGGATGTCATCGGCAAGCGTGCCCGAGAGGCGGGCATCGAACAGGTCGTCTTCGACCGGGGCGGATTTCTGTACCACGGTCGCGTCGCAGACTTGGCGACCGCGGCACGTGAATCCGGTCTGCGATTCTAACTGGGAGGGAGAATGGCCCGAATTGACCCCGCGACCCTGACCCTTGAAGAAAAGGTCATCAGTGTCAATCGCGTGGCGAAGGTAGTGAAGGGCGGTCGGCGCTTCAGCTTCAGCGCTCTGGTCGTCGTTGGCGATGGCTGTGGTCACGTCGGAATCGGCCTGGGCAAGGCCAATGAGGTTCCGGACGCTATCCGCAAGGCCACCGAAGCCGCCCGTAAGAATCTGATCGAAATCCCATTGAGTGGGACGACAATTCCCCACGAAGTGATCGCACAGTTTGGGGCATCGCAGGTGCTGATGAAGCCTGCCGCACCGGGAACCGGCCTGATCGCTGGTGGAGCCGTGCGGGCGATCATCGAGGCCTCGGGAATCCGCGATATTCTGACAAAATCGCTGGGGAGTGCTAACCCCATCAACGTGGCCCGAGCCGCGATCGAAGCATTAAGCGACATCAAGCAGCCCCATATCGAGGCGGAGCGCCGCGGCGTGGCAATACCGATCCGAGTCCTTCCGCCGGTCCATACCCCGGTGGCTCCTCCCGTCGAATCTCGCGGGCCGCGTCGCGGGCGGCGTCCAGGCGGGCCAGGGGCCGGGCGCGGTCCGGGTGGCCGCCGGGGCCAGTCGGCGCCGCAGCTGCAGGGGGCATAGATGGGAGAACAGCTTCGCGTGACACTCGAACGAAGTACCATCGGGCACCCCAAGGATCAGAAGGATACGGCGCACGCATTGGGCCTCCGGAAGTTGCATCAGACGGTGCTACTCCCTG
>JADYZL010000145.1 GCA_020853155.1 Bryobacterales bacterium | reverse complement strand
TCCTGCTTCGAGGCCATGATCTCGTCCCAGGTGATCGTCTTCCCGCAATAGGCCGATTCCCGCGCCATGATGCAGGTGAGCGTGGATTCCGCCACCGCCATGCCGTCGTTGATATAGGGCCGCTCCCCGCGGATCGATTTCACGAACTCCGTGTGCTCCTGCACGTAGGGGCTCACATTCGAGCGCGTGCCCATGTTCCGGCAGTTGCTGATTCCCTTGCTGCCCACCACGAGTTCGCTGACATTGTTGTAGCCCAGTTCCCTGGGGTACTGCCGGGAATAGCTGAGCATCCGCACCCCGTTCGGGTAATCGAACTGCGCGGCATTGTGGTCGTAGATGTTGCCGTAGATCTCTTCCCTGGGCCGCCAGGCCGCGCCGCCCATCGCGGTCACCTTGATCGGGTGCATGCCCATCACCCAGTTGATGACGTCGATGTTATGCAGGTGCTGCTCGACGATCTGGTCTCCGCAGATCCACAGGTGCGAATACCAGGCGCGATGCTGCCACTCGGAATCGCTCCACTTGGGGTCGCGCGCCCTTTGCTGGATCACCGGCGTGCCTTCCCAATGGGCTTCGGTCGAGAGGATCTCGCCGATCGCGCCATCCCGGATGCGGTCGATCGTCTCCTGATACTCCTTCTGGTACCGCCTCTGCGCGCCCGTCATGATCGTGAGGTTCTTGCGCTCGGCTTCCTTGCAGGCCGCCATCACCCGGCGGATTCCCGTGGCATCCACGGCGAAGGGCTTCTCGGCGAACAAGTGCTTGCCCGCTTTGATCGCCGCCTCGAAGTGGATCGCCCGGTAGCCGGGGGGCGTCGCGAGCATCACGATATCGATATCGGACGCGAGTACCTTCTGGTAAGCATTCGGCCCCATGAAGCGGTGGTCCGGCTCCACCTTGATGCGGTCTGCGGCGTTGATCTTCTGCGCTCGCTCCCGCAACTGTTTGAGCGAGCCTTCGAGCCGGTCCTCGAACATGTCTCCCATCGAGACCAAATCGACATTCTCGGTGCCGCTGAGCATGTCGATCACGGCTCCGGTGCCGCGCCCGCCGCAGCCGACGATGCCCGCCCTCAGGCGCTCCTTGCCCTGGCCGCGCACCAGTTCCGGTTTGATGATCATGAATGCCGAGGCGGCCGCGCCGGCCTTTCCGGCAGCGCTCAGAAAGCCGCGCCGGGAGGAAGAAGATTCGCGAACGGGAGTTTGATGGTTCAGCATGAGATTCTCCTCAATCGCTGCCATTCTATCTCGGAATTGCGGCGAAGCAAGCGCCCGCTCCGCCGGAGAAACTACTCAAGCAGCTTCGGCGTGTATCCGGCTTCGTGGATCTTGCTCAAGATGTCGCCGAGCGCGACCTTGTCCGTGCGGAAGAGCACGACGGCTTGCTTGCTTTCAAGGTTCACGGTCACCTCGTCGACGCCCAGCTTCTTGAGCGAAGATGCGATCGTCGCGGCGCACCCTTCGCAGGTCATGCCTTCGATGTGCACGGTCGCGCGCACCTCGGCGGGGCCGCCCGGCGTTCGCGCCGGCGTCACCACTTGCAGGCTCTTGGGGGTCGGGTGTTTCGCGCCCCACCACAGCATCACCGCGCTAGCCAGGCTCACCGTGAGCGCGAGCGCGATCACCAGGCGCTTGGTTTGCGAAGAACTCAGGGTGGCGGCTTCCGGCATGTTCGTTGTCAACCTACATTTTAGCGGGAATCGCCACCATCAATCTGATTCACGGCTTCTCCCCGGGAGCCAGCAACCGCTCCGCGATCTTCCGCTGCTGTTCGTCGAGTTCCCAGTACATTCCCTTCGACATCGCCTCGCCACCCGCGTCGCCCTTGAGCGCGGCCCGCTTTGCCCAGACGTAGGCGCGCAACAGGCTCCGTTTCACCGAATCGCCATGATAGTAGTGAATCCCCAGCTCCAGTTGAGCGGCGGCCTCCCCTGTGACGGCCCGCGCTTGCAAGGCCTGAAACTCAGAAAGTGTCAGGGGCGCGGGCGCTTTGCGCCAGAAGTTCCGCTTCGGCGCAGGAGCGGGCGCGGCAGGCGCGGAGGGCTTCTCCGGGAGTTCCGTGCTCACGGTCGGCGCCGGCATCGGGGCTGGCGCCACTGGCCCACCAAAGCGTTCGAGCGCGCTCCGGGCTCGTTCATTCCCTTGTTGCGCCGCCTTGCCAAACCAGCGGGCCGCCTCCACATAGTCCCTGGCCACGCCCAGGCCGTTGGCGTACATCGCACCCAGGGCCAGTTCCGAATCCGTCACTCCCTGCTCCGCGGCCTTTTCGTGCCAAAACCTGGCCCTTGCCCAGTCCTGCTTCACGCCGTCGCCGCGCGCGTAGAGCACACCAAGGTTGTACTGGGCATCGGCCAGGCCCTGCAGTGCGGCCGATTCGAAATAGTTGGCTGCAATCGCGGTGTTGCGCGGTACGCCCCGGCCTTCGTAGTAGGCCAGAGCCAGGCTGTGCTGCGCCGGAGCCAACCCCTTCTCCGCGGCGGATTCCAGCCACCGCACGGCCTCCCGGTAATCCACCTTGACGCCTTCGCCGTGCAGGTAGAGAAAGGCCAGGCTGAGCATCGCGGGAGGTTCACCCGCTTGCGCGGATTCGAGAAACTCCTTGTGGGCCGCCGCAAAGTCTCCCGTTTTATAGGCAGCCAGCCCCTTGGCGAAATCGGCGCGAAGCTCGGGCGCCGCGAAGGCCAGCAAAAACAGGCTGAACGCAGCCCATCGAAGCGGCGGATGCCGATAACAAAACCGGGAGAGCATGTTTACACGAATTCTCTCAGCATCCGCCCGGCGGTTCAACGCGAGCGGCCTAACCCGCGCGCTGCACTTCCCACGCCAGGTGCCGCAGCTCCGGCTCGATCAGGCGCTCCCAGGCGAGCCTGACGGCAGCGTGAGAACCGGGGGTGGAGAAGAGGACGCGGCCCCGGTAGACGC
>JADYZL010000144.1 GCA_020853155.1 Bryobacterales bacterium | reverse complement strand
TTGGCTGGAGCCGCCATCGAAGTCGCCTCCAAGAACGGCTTCCCCTACTGGGTAGCTGTAGGAAGGGCCCTGCGTGGCTGGGCGAACGCGATGCAGGGCCAAACGGAGGAAGGGATCGTTGAGATTAATCGTGGGCTGGAGGGATGCCGTGCCGCCCAAGTAGAGATGGACCGGCCCTTCTACCTTGCATTGCTCGCTGAAGCTTATGTCCGCGGCGGGCAACTGAACGAGGCTGCATCTGCGCTAGACGAGGCTTTCGCGATGGTACGCAACTCGCGGACATTCTTTTATGAGGCCGAACTATACCGTCTGCGGGGCAATGTACTGAGGAAGTCCGGCGCCGGGTCGCCCCAGGATGTGGATAGCTGTTTTCAGCAAGCCCTGAAACTGGCCCGGCGCTACGCGACAGGTTCTCTCGAACTGCGCGCGGCCGTGAGTTTGGCCCATTTTTGGCGGGATCAGGGCAAGCACCGGGAAGCACGCGACTTGCTGGTTGAGGTCTACGGCAGATTCACCGAAGGATTTGGCACCGCCGACCTTGTTGAGGCCAACGCGATTCTCCAACAGACGGAGAGGAACAGCAAGAGACCCGTCGCGCCAAGCTAGACTGGGCAGACAGTCTTGTCGTCTTGGCAGGTCCGGCAAGTTGGACCCTAGCGCAGCCGCAAGTGTGCTTAGGCACCGTCTAGAAATAACATATCCATATAGGATTGTTTTGGCGCATACTGGCGTCAGTGGTCGATGTCACCGCCATTGCCGCCCGCTTTCAGGCTTTGGAGCCTTTTGTGGATGAGCGCGCCCGGCGCCTGCTGGCCGCGGCGGAAAGCCAGGCCGCGGGGAAAGGCGGCATTTCGGCGGTCGCTCGCGCCACTGGCATTTCGCGCCCGGTGATCCGTCAGGGCCTCGCGGAACTGAGGGACCCGATCCATTTGCAACCTGGCCGGATTCGCCGTGCGGGTGGCGGGCGGAAGAAGGCTGTAGACAAGGACCTGTCGTTAAAGGGGGACTTGGAAGGGCTGCTGGAATCGACCACGCGGGGCGATCCGGAGGCCCCCCTGCGGTGGACCTGCAAGAGTGTTCGTCAATTGACCGCCGCGTTACGGGCGATGAAACACGAAGTGAGTCACCAGGTGGTAGCGGACCTGCTGCACGCGCTGGGTTACAGTCTGCAGGCCAACCGCAAGACCAAGGAAGGGCCGGACCATCTGGACCGCAATGCTCAATTCGAACACCTGAATGGGAAAATCAAATGGGCTCTGCGGCGGGGCCAGCCGGTCATCTCGGTGGACACGAAGAAGAAGGAACTGGTGGGGGACTTCAAGAACAACAGACGGGATTGGCGTCCTGAGGGTGAGCCCGAACTGGTTCGAGTTCACGACTTCGTTGACCCGGAACTGGGACGGGCCACTCCTTGCGGTGTTTACGATTTGGGCCGGAATACTGGCCGGGTCAGCGTGGGCATGGACCACGACACGGCCGAATGCGCAGTCGAGACCATTCGCCGCTGGTGGCGCTCGATGGGGCGGCCAGTCTATACGGAAGCCAAACGATTGCTCATCATCGCCGATGCCGGTGGCAGCAACGGGCCGCGCCCGAGCCTGTGGAAACTGCAGTTGCAGAAGTTGGCCGACGAAACGGGATTACGCATCGCGGTCTGCCACTTTCCACCAGGCACCAGCAAGTGGAACAAGATCGAGAACCGGCTGTTTGCCTTCATCAGCCAGGACTGGCGAGGCAAACCCTTGCGCAGTTTCGAGACCATCGTCAGCCTGATTGGGGCGACAACGGCCTCTTCCGGCCTCACTGTCCATGCCGAGTTGGACGCGCACTCCTACACGGCTGGGATCAAGGTGAGTGATGAGGAACTGGCACGAGTGAAGATCCGGCGCGACAAGTTCCACGGAGACTGGAACTACGAGATTTGCCCAAGTAACGGTTAGCTTATTTCTAGACAATTTCTAAGCAAGGAAGGAGGATCGAGAACGTGATCAGCCGGCGCGCGTGGATTACCTCAATGGCGTCCCAGGCTTGGTGTGCCTCCAAGGGAACGCCCTATGTAATCGGAAAGGGTCCGGAAAGGACGACACCATCGGGAGCGCGCGTTCCCTTCGGCTGGGGCGCGGCGCCGGTCTTGGAGGAGACCCGGTTCGCGTTCAATGGCGCCGGGTTGAGATTTCGCATCACGAATGCCGTGGATTCGCGGGAGATGCGCCAGATTGAGGTGCTCACCTCGAAGTCGCGCTCGCGGGTGGGCATTTTCGACATGCGCTATGCGTATGCTCTTCAGCCATTTGAGTTGGTTCTCGATTCGACGACTGCCTCGAAAGTCTCGGACGAAGGGGTAATCCTCCGCCAGATCGCCGGCCGCCAGCAGGTTTGGATCTTTGTCGATGGCGCCCCCGCGCCCTTGCTACCGCACCTGCTAGGGAAGACCGAGGGTTCGTCGCGTGACAATTTCGAAAGGCGTTTGCGCGGCCTCGAATCTCTACAGCCGTTTGGATGGATGGAGGGCTGCGTTCTCGATGCGCTTCACGCCCTCGGGGACTTCGAAGCCCTTGATTCTCACCTCCGGATGTTTCTTCCCGATGCTCGGTCCCTCATCTATGAGGACCCGAAAAGCATCCCGGCGGACAATCGGCTCCTGGATATCGAGGGGACTCTCCCTTTTGCCGCGATCGCCGCACGGCGCCCCGATCATGCGTCGATCGATCTAGCGATCCGCTTCTGGAACGCGAAACGGGATGCGGAGGACTGTGTTCTCTCCGGTGGGATGACCTCGGCCGAAGGCTCTTACACTGTCGCCTGGCCCATGGCAGTTCTTGGCAAGGCGCGCCGTGACCGTACCATGCAGGATCTGGCCTTGCTCCAATTGCGTTTGCGCCGGGACCGGCTGGTGCATGCGGATGGCCTGTACTTGAGGCGAAGCGCCGCCAGCGGCCTGACTTTTCGTAACTGGGCTCGCGGCGCAGCCTGGTATTCGCTCGGCCTGGCTCGCACGCTGTCGCTCTTCCCGGAACGAGACGACCTTTCCGATCTGAGAGACGAACTGGAACGCTTTGTCCACTGGGTTCTCCCCATGCAAGACAAGGGTGGCCTCTGGAATTGTTTTCTGGACGATCCTTCCTCGGGTCCGGAAACGTCCGGTTCCGCGGGAATTGCCGCCGCTCTCGCGATTTCCGCCCGCCTTGGCATCGGCGTCCGGGAAGGCCGTGCCGCAGCCGCTAGCGCCGCAGCCGCACTGGTGACCCGACTGACGCCGGACGGCTTTTTGACGGGGGCCGCCCAGAGCAATCGAGGCGGGGAAGGTCTGCAGCGCGGCGGCTATCGCGTGATCTCGCAAATGGGCATGGGGTTGATGGGACAACTCTTTGCGGAACTATCTATCCCCGGTCGCGACTAAACGATCGCAAGTACAGAAAGGCCCCGCGGGCAGCGGCGAGCCAAGCATACCCATTACATCGGGATTACCCCAGTGCCTTGCCAGCCACGATGAGCGAATCGCTGTTCGCGCTTCCGGCATCCCTGGCGATGGAAATCGCCGCAGGATTGCCTTGCTTGGCCGCAAGGGCGGCTTCACGCGCAGAGCTGGGCTCTACGCCAATCACGGCCGCCGGGGCCAATGTGGAATGTCACTTCGCATCCGGTGGCGCTGAAGCGGGGCGTCGAGATGCCGGATAGATTCCGCGAAATTACTAGAAATACGGAATTTGGTGCGTAATATTGGCGGTATTTGCGAAACAAATGCAAAGAAATATTCTGTCATTTCGATGCTATGTGGCTGATCCTTCAAGTGCTGTGGAAATGGCGAGCGACATGCTCTGAATTACGGCAAGTCCGGTGAAATACCGGGGAGAAATCGAAGGATTATGAAGGGAAATAGAATGAAAATGACGAAATCGATCCATGCGCTATTGGCTTTTGCGTTCGTGTTTGGTATGACGACGACCGTATTCCCGGTGGCCGGTCTCGCGGAGCCGCCCGAAGCTCAACAGGTACAAGCCCAGGAAAAATCCTGGACTGGCACGGTGGAGCAGAAAGATGTCCAGGGCATGAAGACGTATGTGCTCACGACCGGCGGTCAATCCATTCCTCTTGAGCCGCAGGAAAAGGCAGCGGAATTCGTGGGGAAGAACGTAACGGTAACCGGGACGATGGAGGACGGGAAGGTGATCATCAGCTCCATCAAGGAGGCCTAACAAGAGGGTCTTCGATCGAACCGAAACCCCTGGTGGTCCGTGGCAGGGAGCCGCCCTTTCGAGCGCGCGAAGAATTGCACTGGCAGTTGTTTTCGTGGCTCGAAACGGGCGGCTTTTTGCCGTTGACTTCCGTGGCGCGGGTGCGTTTGGATTGCCGTTGCGGCGGAGGATTGAGTTCGATAGGCTCATGGCTGCCCGCCAAGCCGGTCCGCCGGCGGGGAGGGGCGAGCGGAGGGCGCAGGATGAGCTTCCGGACCGGAACCAGGACCACGAGCAGGCGCAATTTTCTGAGCAGGGCGGCCTTGATGTGCGGCGCAGCGGCGCCGGTGGCGGCGTTGGGCGTGGCGCCACTGCTTGCGGAGGCCGCCGGACAGGGCGGAGCGAGTGGCGGGGCGAGGGTGGGCGAGCCTGAGCACATTGTCCTCTGTATTGCCGACGATTTGGGGTGGCATGAGACGGGATACCAGGGCCATGCGCTGCTGCGGACGCCGGTGCTCGATGGGATGGCGGTGAGCGGGTTGCGGTTCGACCGCTTCTATTCGGGAGCGGCGCTGTGCGCGCCGACGCGGGGGAGCGTGATGACGGGGCGGAATGCGAACCGGTTCGGGGATTTCGCACCGAACTGGTCGATTCGCCCGGAGGAGATCACGATCGGCGCGCTGCTAAGGGCGAAGGGCTTCGCGACGGGCTATTTCGGCAAATGGCATCTGGGCCCGGTGCGGGCGGGGTCGCCGACAAATCCGGGGGCGATGGGGTTTGACGAGTGGCTGGCGCACGATAATTTCTTTGGGCATGATCCGCCGCTTTCGAGGAATGGGGCGGACCCGGAGCGGGTGAAGGGGGAGAGTAGCGAGGGGGTGGCGCGGGAGGCGCTGCGTTGGCTCGGGCAGCAGGTGAAGGCGGGGAAGCGGACGTTCACGGTGCTGGCGTTCGGCTCTCCGCATGAGCCGTACACGCCGATTGATGACGACATTGTTCCCTACCACGGCAAGGTGAGCGAGCGGCTGGCGGAGCGTTTCGCGGAGATCAGCGCGATGGACCGGGCGATTGGGTATCTGCGTGAGGGGATCCGGGAGGCAGGGATCGCGGAGAACACGCTTCTGTGGTTCATCAGCGACAATGGGACGCCGGTTCCGGACCGGGACCGCTCTCCGCTGCGCGGCGCGAAGGGGAGCTACTACGAAGGCGGGATTCGCGTGCCGGCGATCATCGAATGGCCGGCGGGAATCCGAAAAGGACGGCGGACTCAAATGCGGGCGGTGACGAGCGATATTCTGCCAACGCTGTGTGATCTGACGGGAGCGGCGGCGCCCACGCGGCCGCTCGACGGGATGAGCCTGCGGCCGCTGCTCGAAGGGAAGATGGACACGCGGCCGGGGCCGATCTGCTTCTGGGGCTACGATGTGGCGCGCGAGGAGAAGGAGAACCCGGAGCCGTACCTGCCGGTGGCCGTGCAGACGGGCAACATCCCCACGGCCAAGGTGCCGCACATTACGTTCCGGAACCTGAAGCACGCGCGGGCGAGGACGTCCGATTTCGGAGGAGTGGCGGCGATTACGGAGGCGCGATATAAGCTTTATGCGCCGGCCAAGGGTCCGGCGGAGTTGTACGACCTGGACGCCGACGATGGGGAGAAAACGGACTTGGCGGCGAGCCAGCCGGAACGGGTGAAGGCGATGCGGGCGGCGCTTGAGGGATGGCAGCGGTCCGTTGAGCGCAGCCTGAGCGGCGCGGATTATTAGGGGGAAGGGAGGAGGCAGGAGGTGGAAGGCAGGAGGAGGGATTCGGATAGTTTTGTCTAATAACGGGATGCGGTTAGCGCCGTTTGGCTGCGATTTGTGACCGTGTAACCCGCGAAACCGCCGTTTGAGCCGTTGTTCGCTCTTTCTTCCCAGATTGACAACGCAGTCTCATCCTGGTAACTTCAAGTGTTTGCAGTGAGACAAATGGACGACCAAAATCGGGTCTAAACGCCACAGTCCACGAGCAAAGTTCACGAGGCTTCGCTCCCGCCCACCGGTTGGAGCATTCCCTTGGGGCAAGGAACGCTAACGAGGCGGACCGCACCCGAGGATAACGCCACCCAGAGGTTCTTTCGTGAAGCAACGGTATTT
>JADYZL010000143.1 GCA_020853155.1 Bryobacterales bacterium | reverse complement strand
TCCCCGTCGGTATCGTCGATATCACCCTCTATCGCGACGACCTCACCCAGGTGGGGCAGCAGCCCATCGTCAACAACACGGAGATCCCCTTTCCCATCGCGGGCAAGGATGTGCTCATCGTGGACGATGTCCTCTATACCGGGCGCACCGTCAGGGCCGCGATGGACGCGCTGTTCAAGCTGGGCCGGCCCGCCCGCGTGCAATTGTTGGTGCTGATTGACCGGGGCCACCGCGAATTGCCTATCGAAGCGCAATATACCGGGCGAACGGTCGTCACCACGCCGTCCCAGGTTGTCGAAGTAAAGTTTTACGAGACCGACGGCGCCGATAAAGTCGTGCTCGCCGCGCGGGAGGAGGCGCGTTCGTGACCGGATTGCTTGGGATTGAACCGTTGGAACGCAGCGACGTGGAAGAGATCCTTTCAAGATCCGTCCAGTTCCAAACCCCTCGAAACGAGGCGTCACCGCGCTCCGAGGCCCTGCGCGGTAAGCTCGTAGTGAACGCGTTTTTTGAGAATTCCACGCGCACCCGCGTCAGCTTTGAGATCGCCGCGAAGCGGCTGGGCGCGGATATCGTCACCATCACCACATCGGGTTCGAGTGTCTCCAAGGGCGAATCGCTCGTGGACACCCTGAACACGTTGGGCGCCATGCGTCCGCATGCCATCGTCATGCGCCACGCGGCTTCCGGCGCGCCCCAGTTCCTGTCGCGGCACCTTGCCGCGCCGATCATCAACGCGGGCGATGGAACGCATGAGCATCCCACGCAGGCCTTGCTCGACGCGCGCACCATTCTCGACCATCGCGAGAGTCTGGAAAAGTTGCGGGTGGCCATCATCGGCGATATCGCCCATAGCCGCGTGGCCCGCTCGAATATCCATCTGCTCTCCAAGTTCGGAGCGGAAATCGTGCTATGCGGACCGACGCCCCTGCTACCGGAAACCATGCGCGAGATTGCCTCCGGCGTGAGCATCGAGCGGGACGTGCCCAGGGCGATCGAGGGAGCCGACGTCATCATGATGCTGCGCGTGCAACTCGAGCGGCAGCACGAATCGAACTTCTCCGCCACCGAGTATTTTCAGTTTTACGGGCTTCGTCTGGAGCACCTCTCGCTCGCCAAGGAGAACGTGCTGGTGATGCACCCCGGGCCCATTAACCGGGGCCGTGAGATCGCGTCGGAAGTGGCGGATAGCACGCGGTCCGTGATCCTCAACCAGGTGGAAAACGGGGTGGCGGTGCGGATGGCCGTACTGGAGCGCTTCTCCCGGTAGGGCTGGGGACCATGGTGAATTTCAGCGGAAAGCGAATGAGAAGATCATGTCGTCGCTAATGATTGAGAACGGGCGGGTGGTGGACCCGGCAACGGGCTTCGATGCCGTCGCGAACGTATATGTAGAGAACCGCACCGTGATGGCCATTGGAGAGGCGCCGCCGAACTTTCCGCCGGATGCCACGCGGATCAATGCCGCCGGGCTGGTGGTCGCGCCCGGTTTTGTGGACCTGCATGCCCACTTGCGGGAACCGGGCTTCGATCACGTGGAATCGATTGAAACCGGCAGCCTGGCCGCCGCCGCGGGCGGATTCACGACTGTTTGCTGCATGCCGGATACGAAACCGGTGAATGATAACGCCGCCATCACCCGCTACATCATCGAGCGCGCTCGCGAGGGCTCCGTTCACGTGCGCCCCGTGGGAGCGATCTCCAAAGGGATGCTGAATGAGGAAGTGGCCGCCATCGGCACCATGCGGGAGGCCGGCGCCGTGGCCATCAGCGATGATGGCAGCCCCGTCATGAATGCCCGCCTCATGCGGCGCGCGATGCAGTTGGCCAGGGATTTCGGCATGCCGGTCATGACCGATTGCGAAGACCAGTCTCTCGCTGGCGGCGGCGTCGTGCATGAGGGGCTTACCTCCACCAGAATGGGGCTGCGCGGCATCCCGGCGCTGGCGGAAGACGTCATCACACTGCGCAATCTTCAGCTAGCGCGGGATACCGGGGTAAACCTCCACATTTCCCACCTCTCCACGGCCCGGAGCCTCCGGTGGGTGAAGGATGCACGGGAGCAGGGTCTCCCGGTGACGTGCGAAGTCACGCCCCATCACCTCGCGCTCACCGATGAAATACTGCAATACGACGGGAATCACAAAGTGAAGCCGCCGCTCCGCCCCCCGCCGGACCGGGACGCGCTGCGCCAGGGCATCGCCGAGGGCTGGATCGACGCCATTGCGACGGACCATCAACCGCACGCGGGCAGCGACAAAATGCAGGAATTTGACCGTTGCCCGTTCGGGATTCAGGGGCTGGAGACCGCCTTTGCCCTCTCTCTGGAAACGCTCTACCACAACCATTTGATTCCGCTCACGCGGCTGCTTTCGCTGTTCACGATCGGCCCGGCCAAGGCGCTCGGCCTGGCATGCGGGCGCCTCGAAGCCGGGAGCCGCGCCGACATCGTGTTGCTGAACCTCGATAGCTGGTGGCAGTACGATGTGAACCAGAGCCTCTCGAAGAGCAAGAATACTCCGTTCCACGGACGGTATTTCCAGGGGCGGGTCGTCATGACCATCGTCGATGGAAAAACCGTCTGGCAACTCGGCTAGCGGCGCCGATGGAATTGTAAGCACAAATCCCCCGCCCGCTTCGCAGGCGCTTCGATGCGTGCCTCGCGGTGGCGGCGCGGCATCAAATACAGACGGCACAGTCCGGGATTGAGAAGGTGCGTGTGGGCAGCAGAGTGGTGGAATTCGGCGGATCGCCCAGAAGCGGTTCCGGCTGGGGCGTTCCCGTCATCGCCGGGCTTGTCGTGCTGCTGTTGTCCGCGCGCGGTATTGCGGGTTTCATCGTCGAGTGGGCGTGGTGGAAGCAGTTGGGGCAGACCGATACCTTCGTCGCCATGCTCAGCTATGGTTCCCTGCCGGTGTTGGCGGCGGGTGTACTGGCGTTCCTCGTCCTCTGGACGGTGCATGCCCGGGCCCTGAAGTATGCCGGAACCGGGCTGCGCCGTCATCGCGCCTATGGACTCATTTCCACCTTGATCCTCCTGGTGATCTCCGCCCTCCTCGCCGCGGCAACCATCGATTCCTGGACCATCGTCCGGTTCGCGGGCAATCTGCAATCTCCCGCCAGTGGCGAGTGGCTGGACCCGGTCTATTCGAGGCCTCTCTCGTTCTATCTGTTCGACCTGCCGTTCGTGCTCTCCATCCGCAATTACGTCATGGCCTTGCTCGTCGTGAGCGGGCTCGTGTTCTGGTTCGCGGCGAGAGTCTGGCAGTTGATCGGAAGCGCCCCGAGAATGGGCGAGAATCTCGTATTCGAAGAGATTTTCCAGTTTTCCAGCGCTCTCGAATCGAAGTTCCTGCGTGGGTTGGCCGCGCTGGTCCTGGTGGGCTTGGGCATCAACGCCTGGCTCGCGCGCTATTCGATGCTGCTCACCAACCACGATTTCATGGTGGGCATGAACTGGGTGGATTTGAACATCCGTCTGCCGTTGGCCTGGGTGCTGGCCGTGGGATGCCTGGCGACCGCTGTGCTGGTGCTGGCGGGAAAGCTCCGTTGGGCGGCGGGCATCGTTGTGCTCTATCTCATCAATGCCTTCGTACCGGGGATCGTCTCCGCCGTCTATGTTCGTCCGAATGAAATTGCGATTGAACGGCCCTACATCAAGCAGCATATTGAGGCAACGCGCGATGCTTACGGCCTGAACCGGCGCGCCAGGGAACTGGATTTCCGGGTGGACCCCGAGGCGAAGATCGACTTTTCCGCGCACGAGGCAACGATCAGCAATGTGCGGCTCTGGGATTGGCGCGCGTTCCACGACACCGTGACGCAGATCCAGGCGCTACGGCCGTATTACGTCTTCAAAGATACCGATGTGGACCGCTACATCATCGACGGCAAGCTGCGCCAGGTCATGCTCTCGCCCAGGGAACTCGACATCACCCAGCTCCGCGATGCGCAATCCCGCTGGGTGAACCCGCATTTTATCTATACGCATGGGTTCGGCCTTGTGATGGCGGAATCGAACGAGATTACGCCCGAGGGGTTGCCGATCCTGTTTATCAAGGACGCCCCACCGGTCATCGAATCCAGCAGCCTGAAGCTCACCCGCCCGGAAATTTACTACGGCGAAGTGGTGCAGGAGCCGGTCTTCGTGCATTCCCGCCAGGAAGAGTTCAGTTATCCTTCCGGCCAGGATAATGTCTTTAAGCGCTACGAGGGCACGGGCGGCATCCCCGTGGGAAGCACCCTCATGAGGGTGGCGGCGGCCGTCTGGCAGGCAGACTACAACATCCTGCTGACGAGTCTGATTGAAGACGGAACCCGGATGATGATCCGCCGCAAGGTGCGGGACCGCGTCGAGGCTCTAGCGGGCTTTATCTCCTGGGATGGCGACCCCTACATGGTGCTCACCGCCGATGGGCGCCTGGTGTGGACGCTCGATGGCTACACCACCTCTAACGCGCACCCCTATTCGCAGTCGGTTGGAGTGCAGGGCATCGGCAACCTCAACTACATGCGGAACTCCGTCAAAGCGACCGTCGATGCGTACAACGGCGATACCACCTTCTATGTGTTCGACCCCGGCGATCCGATCATCCGCGCCTACTGGAATCTTTTCCCGAAGCTGTTCCAGCCGGCTTCCGCGATGCCCTCCGATCTCCGGGCGCACGCGCGATACCCGGAACTGCTCTTCACCGTGCAATCGGAAATTTACCGCACCTACCACATGCGGGACGCACAAGCCTTCTACAACAAGGAAGACGCCTGGGATATCGCCCGCAACGTGCAAGGTCAGGATATCTCTCCCCGGCAACTCAGCCCGGTCTACATCGTGGCCAGCCTGCCCGGCGCGAACGAACCGGAGTTTCTCTTGCTTCTACCCTTCACGCCTCGCAATAAGGACAACCTGGTCGGGCTGATGGTGGCTCGCTGTGATGGAGAACACCTGGGCGAACTCGCCTTCCTCACCCTCTCCAAACAGGAACTGGTCTTTGGGCCGATGCAGGTGGAAGCCCGCATTAACCAGGACCAGAACATCTCGAAGGACTTGAGCTTGTGGAACCAGCAGGGTTCCCAGGTCCTGCGCGGCCAGATTCTCACGCTGCCGATCGGCAGTTCCGTCCTTTATGTGGAATCGATCTACATCCAGGCATCGGAGGCGCGGATGCCTCAATTGAAGAAGGTGGTGGTCGCCCTGGGCAACGAGGTGATTTACCGGGATACTTACGAAGAGGCGATCACTGAACTTTCCGAACGGCTGGGAATCGAACGGTCGCCAAGCGGCGTTGTCTCCGCTAATATAGAGAAGCGCCCGGATGCGGAGAAAGCCAACCGGGAATCGGGCTCCCGCCCGAACTCGGGTGTGGACGATGGATTCCGCAACGAAGTGAGGTCGCGGTTATTGAACTACCGGCGATTGGTTTCCGAAGGGAAATGGTCAGACGCCGGCAAGGAACTGGAAGCAATCGAGAACCTGGTTCGGCGGGATTGATCCCAAACCCCGCGGGCAGAGGCCATATCGATCATGGCTGGCGAAGTGACAAGCGAAGTGTCCTCCCAATCGACGCCGGGGAGCCACCGGCCTGTGCGTGTGCTGGTGGTGGATGACGATCCCGACGTCCGGCTCGTGCTGTGCCGGATGCTCGAAAGCGGTGGCTATCAAACGGCGGAAGCGCGGCATGGGCGGGAAGCCTTGGAGACCGCGCTGGAATACCCCTTCGACGTCCTGATCACCGATCTGATCATGCCGGAACAGGAAGGCATCGAGACCATCCAGCAGTTCCATCAGATCTATCCGCACATGAAGATCATCGCGATTTCCGGCGCCTACGGCAGCGACTACCTGCGGATCGCCAAGCACCTCGGCGCTCACGAAGTGATGCAAAAGCCACTCCGCTTGGAAGTCGTGCTCAACACGGTTTCACGCCTGACGCGCGGAGGCTAGAATGTCCCGGAGCCCGGCGTCGGCATCGGGGCGATGCGGCGCCGGGGTGGCGGGCCAGCCGGCGTGTTCCGGATTATCTCGCTTTGAGAAGGTCCCGAATTTCGGTGAGCAATTGGATGTCGGCGGCGGGGGCCTCTGGTTCGGCCGGGGGCTTATTCGCCGCTTCCCGCGCCGCTCGGAGTTCATTGACCTTGTTCATCGGCAGCACGATCATCACGTAGATCGCGAATGCCGTGATGAGAAACGCAATCGCCGCATTGATGAATTTCCCCAGCATCACCGGGCCGGCCTGGATCGCCGAGAAATCCGGTTGTCCGCCGAACATTCCGATCAGCGGCGTGATGACGTCGGCCGTGAGCGAGCTCACCACTGTCCCGAACGCGGCGCCGATAATGACGCCGACAGCGAGATCTACGACGTTTCCGCGAAAGATGAAATTCTTAAATCCGTCAATCATAGTTTCACTCTGCCTCCTGAACCTTTATCGTGAAAAACATCCGGTACCATGCCCGAACTCCATAGATCGTACCATAGCGTTCGTGGGAAGCCTGTTTCCGATTGCAGACCGCGCCTTCCCGCAAATTGCGCTGTGGATAGTAAGGAAGAGCACGGCAAGCTCGGTCTTTTCGTGTAGTACCGGTATTTCGTGAGGCACGGATTGCAGGAACGGTACTAATTGGCCGATATGCGGTTTGGTGGCAAGGTGCGAGTCCGCAAGGCCTGAAATGACGGGTTTCATGACCTTGGTGAAGCGTCATGCGCAAATGGTTCCATTCGTACTCCCCGGAAGGGTTCAGCGGTTCCATTACCGCTTTGCCCTTTGACAGGCAAATTTTCAGGATGTTTGCAGATATATTTGGTCTATCCGATGGGTGCCGGCCGGACGGCAGGCCCGGAACAATTTGAGGTAAAAGCCCTCTTGGAATCAACAGCACAATCCGCGGCGGGAGCCAAGACAGTCAGGAGAAATGCGCAACCGTACAATATCTTCCGGACGGTGTTGGATGCGCTGCGGATTCCCGTGCATTGCGTCGATAATGATCTGAGGATTATCTATTGGAACGAGGCGGCCGCCCGGCAAACCGGATATGAGCCCGGCGATGTGCTTTGGA
>JADYZL010000142.1 GCA_020853155.1 Bryobacterales bacterium | reverse complement strand
TCCCTTACCTCACCTACGGTTCCACGAATCCACGCGTGCTGATGTCTCGCGGAGAAGTCAAGCCGATCTTCACGTAGATTTGGTTTGATTGGTATCGCACGAATGCTTCGCAGCCATATTTCGTGAAGGAGCCGAAGGTCAGCGCCGGTAGCGCCGAAATCAATGGCGGCATGCGCTACATCCCGAAGACCGACGGGGAGCGCAACGATCTCGTCGAAAGAATCTTTGTCACGGCGTCACCCGCGTACGAAGAAGTGCTGCCGACGATTGCGAACCCACCTTCGTTGCGCCAGCAGGAAGGCAAGGACGTGATCTGGACGGTCACCATGCCGAGTTCGTTCGAAAGCGATCATAAGGTGAGCCGGCGCATCCTCTCCTTTGGGCTCGACAAGATCATGCAGCACAGCCATGAAGTGACCTGGCGCGACGAAGGCGATAGCAACACGCTCAAGCTGCACGCGTCGCCCCAGAAAGGGGGCGCCGCGGCGCTGCACCGCTCCATCACGGCCCAGAATGATCTCGGATGGCTGCAGGGGGTCTACAGCAACTACACGGATTTCTGCACGGTAAACAGCAACTGGAACCCGGACCACGTCCAGCGCATGCCGGACGGCGAGTGGCGGCGCGCCTGGCCGCGCAACTATGCGCTCAAGCCTTCAAAGGCCGTAGAGTTCGATGAGTATTACGCGAAACGAATCAAGTCAAAATATGGCGTGAAGATGTCTTACACCGACGTCCAGACGGCGGTGGCGCCGTGGCAGTTCTGCGATTTCGACGCGCGCGTTCCCGGCGCGGCAACCATGACCGCGACGTTCTATGCGTATGGGCAACTCCTGCTCAACGACCAGCGCGTCTATGGGCCGACGCAGTCCGAAGCGACGTATCAATGGATGTATGCCGGGCTGGAATCCGGGAGTTATGGCTGGACCTATACGGACACCAATCTTCTCACCGCGCCTCTCGATCCCGTCTTTCACCTGACGAAGATCCATCCGCTCCAGTGCGACTACGGCATGGGCCTTACGAGCCACTATCTGAGCCAGTTGGACGAAACCTGGGCCACTTCGCCCCGTAAGCGGGATTACATCGATTTGTTTCTGGCGACCACCATCGGCTATGGAAACATGGGCTGGCTGGTGCGAGAGTGGGGGCTCAATGATGCCTTCGGGATCGAAGCGATGACCCGCTCGTATTACATGATGCAGCAGTTGCAGCAGCAGTACGCATTCGTTCCGCCGAAGACCATCGAGTATGCCGGGCCGGACGGCAATCTCATGCCGCCCAGCCAGGCGCATGCCTCCGGAGCAGTCATGGATTCGCGGCTCCATGTGGAATACGAGAACGGAACGCACGTCTATGTGAATCGTTCCTCCCGAGGGCCGTGGACAGTCAAAGATGGTGCGGGTAACGAGGTTCAGTTGCCGGTATCGGGATGGCTGTCTTACAACAAGAGCGCCTCGTTTTATGAGTACTCGGGGCTGGTGCAAGGGCGCCGGGTTGACTACGTGAAAAGCCCCTCTTACGAGTTCCTCGACGGGCGCGGACAGTGGACCGAACACGGGAGCCTGGGGGCCACGGGAAGCGTCGTGCGCCGCACGCGCGGCGGCGACGCCGTGGAACTGATCGACCTCTACGGAAACGACCGCATCGCCTTCAAGGCCGACGGGCCGGGGCTCCTCCTGGCGCGGGACCCGGAGGGGAAGCATCTCGGGGAAGTGCCGCTGAAAAGCTCCAAGAACGGGTGGTATGAGTTCAGCCCTCTCCCCAATGGCCGAACTTACGTATTCGCCGGCCGTCAATGAAAGCAGCTTGCGCCCGATGAGCTACGAGCGCTGCCACGTGTGATCCGCGCCGCAGCCCGCTCCGGGGGGAACCACGGAGATAGCCGGCGGCGGCTCAAGCATTCGGGAAAGTTGTGGGCGGCACTCCGCAGTGCTAGGCTCCATCCAATGTTCTCTGATCGGAGGGATGGGATATGAGACTGAATATTTTTGCTTTTGTGCCTATTTGCGTTCAGTTCTGTGACTCTGCCATCGAGTCTGAACATAGACCTGGGCGGCTCCGGCTTCGAGTGTATGGTGCTTTCTACTCCGCAGCAAGGCTAGATCTGTGCTCTAGAGCCGATCGCGCTTTGGACCGCCGGTGAATACGTCGGAAGAACGTTCACCGGAACGGGATTGAACTTTATCACCGGGATCGACCTCTCGCTCGTTTACCGGGACGCGCTGATGATTGGGTACTCGCAGGCCTACGATGTCATCATCAACGGGGTGACCGTGGGTGGCTTTACCATCGCCGGCGGTGACGACTTTCTTTATAAGACGGCAACCAATTCGTTCGCGTTTGCGCCGATCACCGGACCGGACGATACGGTGTTGTTCAAGCTAAGCTCCGCGCCCGCCGGCGCGGTCGGCAACATCGGTTGGCCCTGGGACTCCGTCGGCTCGGGATTTTCGATCAACGATGAAGCCGAGTTTGCCAGCGTTCCGGAACCGGGCACATTCTCCCTGCTATTAGGCCCGGCTTTCGCGGGCCTCTGTGTCCTTCGCCGGAAGAAGCAGCCGCGGGAGCGAGAGCGTCATTGAGTACGCGCATGCCGGACTATCTTTCCGTCCCCCTTCCGGTTTGGGCTGCCGGCGGGAATAGGCTCTACCTCACCCTCCCCACAAGGCAAGACAGTTGACATACATACACAAAAGAGGGAGAGTCACCACTTTAAAAGGAAGTAGAACCCCGTCCGGGGTGGCATGAATAACCACGGATAATCTCATCGTCAGAGGTATTCTGAGGGAGACCTTCGCGCCCGAATTCCTGCTTTTCGCGCCGCGCATCGATTCGGCTGGTAAGTAGGCGAATTCAATCCTTGCAATGACCGGCGAACCACGCATTCTGCTGCGCTTCGCGATTAGCCTGCCGTTCTGCGACGCTCAAGGAACAACCCGTGGTCTTCGTTCAACCTCTAACATATCGACGCGAAGTGGCTCTTGGCTTCGCCTGAACGCAACGAGGCGCTCGACACAACAGTTCCGCTCGACATTAGAGACCAGTCCCTCAACGCACGAATGTGAATCCCTGCACCTCGGCTTTGGCGCTTCGGTAGATTCGAGGAACATGGAGATCGAAACGAACTTCGATGGTGTCGAACTCATCGAGCGCCGGCGACTTGGGAACGTGAAACGCCAGGGTTTCCGTCGCCAGTTCGTGGCTGCCATCGCCGCGCAGTGCCACGGGGGCGAGATGCCGCTTGCCTAAGGACAACCGCGTAGCCCGGCGCTTTCCACTGTATCTCAACAGTACCGTTTCCACGCTCACTGTTCCGGTCTCCGCCGGACGCGCATTCACAGTTACGTGGATCTCTCTGCAACATTCCAACGGAACCGGAATGGCGAACGATTGCCGAGCGCGCATGTTCATCAGGCTCTTGTCCACATTGGTGAAGACCCATCCCAGAGGCGAACCTCGCTGTACCATCGCGTCTTCGCCTGGGCTGAACCCTGGCGATGGAAAAAACCAGTACTCAC
>JADYZL010000141.1 GCA_020853155.1 Bryobacterales bacterium | reverse complement strand
TCCGTGAGCGCGCTCGCCACCCGCACATCCGCCGTCACTCGTCCAAGCCTGGCATCCATGCACTCCTCGAAGCTGGCCCTGATTTCGCCAATCAACGGCATGCGGCCGTGTCCCACGACAACCAGCAGGAATCGCCTCACCAGATCTCCCAGTTGCAGGCGATCAACCAGCGCTTCCACCACTTTCCGGCGGGTGGCCACCGGCACCGCGGGCGAAGAAAGAGCGGTGCGCAGTTCCTCGGATGACTCGTAGACTTCGGTGAAACGCGCGATCTCCGTAAGCACCGCCTGGAGCTGCGGCTCCGTGGCATCCGGCAGGAGATCGAGAACTGCCTGTGCGTATTTTGTGGGTAGGGCGCTAGCCATGGTGTTTTGCTCCCGCTATTCGCTCCTCAGTTCCGGGCGGACTTGCCTGCACGGCTGAGCCGCTCCACCGCGTGTACCAGCAACTCGTGCTGCATGCCGGGCGATGCCGCTTCTGCTTTTACCTGCTGCTCAGCCAGTTCCAGCGCGAGCGTGGCGGCCTGGTGGCGGAGCCTCGCCTGCGCCTGCGACGCCGCAGCGTGGATCTCCGCCTCCGCGCGGCTCTGCAGCCGTTGGATCTCCGCGGCCGTTTCCTGCTGGACCCGTTCGCGATCCCGCTCCATCTCGGTGGCCGCATGTTCCCGCAAGCCGGATATCTCGTTGCCGAGATCCGCCAGTTTGCGCTCCACGGCGGTCAGGCGTACCTGCGCCTCGTCCGCTTTGACGGCTGCATCGGCCATGCCTTTCGCGATGGCCTTGTTGACCCCAGCGAAGAACGGGCCAACCTTGCCGCGAAGGGCGTAAACAATCAGGCCGACAAAGAGAACAAAATTCAGGCTCTTCCAGAGGGTGACGTTCTCGCCGCCGAGAGATTGGGCATGCTCCCCATGGTCGGCCTCGCTTGCATGGCCGGTTTCGCTTGCATGGGCAGCGGCGGAGGGTTCGGAATGAGACGCTTCCTGCGCGAAAGAGGGCAGGATCGTCAGAGCGATCAGGAGAATGAGGGCGGGCAGGCGCTTCATGCGGCCCCCCGGAATAGCGCTTTATCGGCCACGAGCCGGGCGAGCGCCGCCGCTTCCCGCTCGACGGTCGCTTGTGCGGCCTTGAATTCGGTTTCCACGGCGGCACGGCCTTCCGCGAGCAGTGCCTCGGAGTGAACCGTGGCGGCGGCGATGGCCGCGTCTCGCTTCGCTTCCAGGTCTTTCCGGAGCGCTTCCTGGCGGGAATAAATCTCCGCCTTCGCCGCGTGCAGCGCGTTCGTGTATTCTTCCGCCTTGCGTTCCGCCTCCCGCATCGCCGCCAGGGCGTCTTTCTCCCGCCCTTCCGTCTTCCGGTATCGCTCGGCAAGGATCTTTTCGAGCGGATTAAATAACGTGAACTTTAGGAAAAAGTACAGAAGAATCAGTAAGATGACACTGGGCAATGAGCTGAGAAACAACCCGCCGAGTTGATCGAGAATCTGGTCCATACGGCACTTTCACACGAACCGGGAATGACTTGGAGCAATTCCGCCCGGAAACTCGGATTTATGGTATCCGATCACCGGCCGGCCCTGGATGGCGCGCGCTTTAATCTGCGCGTTGCCGCTCACGAAGAAGCAGGGATATCAACCTGTCAGGGTACCATGCGGGGCGAGGGGGCGTCCACACCGCGTGCGACTTGGGAGTAGAGACGAAGGGCTGCCCTGCGTGATCGGGCAGCCCCAAACTCGACAGACCTAATTCTTGGGTGCGTTTGCCGGGGCGGGGGCCGGCGTGCCTTGAGCAGGCGCGGATCCCGTCTCCGACGGGCCGAACTGCGGCTGAGCCTGTTGCGGAGCCGGAGAAGCCGGCTGTTGCGTCGTGGCAGGTTCGGAAACCTTCTCGAGAATCGTCCCGGAACCGGCGCCGCCGCGCACGCTGAGAATCGTGAGCGAGAGCGAGGTCAGCATGAAGATCACCGCGCTCGTCGTCGTGGCGCGCGTCAGCAGTGTCGCCCCGCTCCGCGGCCCGAATGCCGTCTGGGATCCCATGCCGCCGAATGCGCTCGAAATATCGCCTGCGTTCCCGCTCTGCAAGAGCACAACGACGATCAGGAACAGGCAAACGATGATGTGAATGATGGTGAGTAGGATTTCCATGGTGCTCCGGGCGGGGCATGGCCCACGGGCCGCGCCAGACGCCATCTGTCAGTATAGCTCGAAAAATCCACCTTCGATCTTGTTGCCGGGCCGCTAGAGGACGCTGACCTCGTGCGTACGGGCAAAATAAATGTGCCCGGCGCGGTCAATGTTCTTGGCGGTGACCACATACGGCTTCTGCTCATACGTGGTAACGGATTCGAGAACCCGCAGAATGTCCCCAGGGTAGCAGGCCCGCAACTCACCCGTGCCGGACGATTCGCAAAGCTCCCGCAGGTAGTTTGGTGCGTCTTCGTCGTAGGGGATGCCCTTGGCCTCCAAAATCCGCATGAAAATCTCATCAAAGACCTGTGGCTGCACCGGTTCCGCGTAGATTTTGTTCTGGATGCGGCGCAGGAACGCATCGTCCGCCAAGTCGGTCGGGTCGAGGTTCGTGGAGAAGATCACCATCATCTCGAACGGGATCTGGAACTTAACGCCATAGCTGAGGGTGAGGTAATCCACTTTCCGGTCTAGAGGCACAATCCAGCGGTTAAGCAGATAGGTGGGGGAGACGATTTGCCGCCCAAAGTCGTCGATGGCGAAGATGCCGTTGTTCGCTTTCATCTGCACCGGCGCGGCGTAAATCTTCGAGGAAGCGTC
>JADYZL010000140.1 GCA_020853155.1 Bryobacterales bacterium | reverse complement strand
CGTCGTGGTCGCCTTGATCGTGCTGGCGCGCGCGATTCTGTGGCTGCCGTAGGGCATGCAATCGGGGAGGGGAACGCCCCCTTCCCCATCGTCACTCCCTTGCCCCAGCGTCACTCGGCTTCCCAAAGAATGCGCAGGTGGTAGCGATCTTCGCCCGGCTTCGGATCGTAAATCCGCAGCACCGTTTGGAATTCATTTTCGGCCGCCGGACGCTGGAGCACCACGAAGGAGCCCCGGCCATCCTTCTTCGTGATTTCCAGCTTCTTCAATGCGCGCATGGGGAAACTCCCCGTGATCTCGGAGCCTGCATTACGAGGTTCCTGCGCCTGTAAGGACTTAAACAGCGCAGTGTTGCCCTGGATGCGCACTTCCGCCGCGCCATCGACGTAGAGGCGGATATCGAGGCGGCCCGCGGTTTGCGAGCCATCGTAGTCCCTGGCCTTGGCGAGCGGGAGCGTGAGGAAGCCCTCGGGCACGGAAGAGATTCCCACTGTGGCCGTGGCGATCATCGAGAGCAGCGCGGCATTCGCCCCCGCGGTCTGAAACTCCCGCCCCAACTCCGGTGTGTACGGAAACGCGATGCCGTACTGAGAAACCAGCCCGGCAAGAAGCGCCTGATCCGCCTTATTGCGCAGCGCCGTCAGGATTCGCTCGCGCGTAAGCGGGCCTTCATCGCCAGAGACGGCTTCTCCCGAGAACACCGTGACCTCCGGGCCGGGCTGCCCGCCGACGGAAGGCTTTGCCTCGCCAGACTTCTCAATCGCTTCGATCAACGGCGCTTTTGCACCCGCGCGTAACAGTTGCTCCCGGTTGGAGCGATCAAGTGGAAAGGCAACTCCCGATTCCGCAATCCGCCGCCCCAACTCGGTCTGGGAAGGGCTTCCGCTCCTGAGCGCCGCCAGCACCTGATCCAATGAAACCGGGCTCTGGGCTGCAGCTTGCGATAGAGCGAGAGACAACAGCAGCAGCGGCATGCCCAGCCACCGCACGCTTGAAGCGAATTGCAGGTTACGGCTCATCATGGTGAAGATATTCCCGTTCCGTGATGATACAGCGGAAACCGGTTACACCGCACGGAAGCTACCGCGCGGGTAGGATCATACTCGCCACAGCCTCGTTGTCGAACTCATCGAGCACACGGACCGCGACTACCGTTCCCGGTGCGGCTTCCGATTCCGGCATGCGAAGGGAGTAGTGGAGTGACGAAGCATCGGAAAGCCCGGACCGCGGCTCAATGCGAATCCAGTCTCCGCCATTCACGGAACGATATGCCTTCCGCACCGGACTTCGGTCGTCGATGGCGGACCAGGTGATTTCCACTCCGCTTCCCACCCTCTTTGCCGTGAGGGCCTCCACCCTGGGCTTCGTGTTGTCGATGGCAAAAGGATCGGTGGTTGCCATACCTTCAAGCGCTTCCTCCGGCACGTTGGACTTGCGGTCGCTCGCCGTGACGCGGATCTCGTAGCGCCCATCCGGCCAGGCATTGGAATCCCAGGAATACTGTGGCTCCTCAAGGCCTTTCACCAGTTGGAGCCAGTTCGATGTCCCAGCGGAACGGATCTCCAGGGCATACGTAAGATCGTCGCCGTTGGCGTCTTCCGCAGCCCAGCGAACACCCACGTAGCCTTTCGAATAGTTCATCGAGACGGCGCCCGCTCCGCTGAGTGGAAGGGGGGCCGGCCGCGTGCGAGCCTTGCCGGAGAGCGGTGGCAGCGTAAGCTTGTCCGATGGCGTCATTGCCAGCAAGCGCGGCGGAAAGGTATAGTTCGGGGGCGTGGCCTCGGTCGCGGTGATCCGGGGCGGAAAGTTTCTGCTGCGATAGGCCAGTTCAACTGCCCGCACCTCGGGGCCGCTCCCGGAAGCGCTTACCTCCGGGCGCTTTAGCTCCACGCGCCATTGGACGTAGCGGGCGGCGGGGACATTGACATCACTCCCGATGCCCGCCGGCACGGCGGAAGACCATGCGCTCCAGTTCTTCTGTGGCCGATTGACGTTTCCACTGCGCGCCTGCGCCGACACGGAATCGCCTGCCGCCTTCCCCTCAACGCTCAACTTCCCCCAGCGCGCGAAGAAACCGGAATCGAACACGTTGCTCTCGAAGGCGCCCGTTTGCGCCAAGGTGGGCCCGGCCTTGTGGACTTTGCCGATATTCGCCGTGGAGAACACCACCGCGCCATCGGGCATCGGCAATAGGGCGGTGATCTGCTCCGCTCGCGCTTCAAGCAGGGACGTGTAAAGACCATCCCCGTCTAGACGCACCAGGCCGCCTTCGTTGCCCGTGCCGAGCACGACCCGGTTCGCCATGTCCACTGCGAGGGCGTACACGATGTCGCGATCACTCTCCCAGACGGTCTCCGGGAAGCCGTCCGTTCCGATGCGGATGACATCGGAACCGCCCGCCGCGACCGGCCGCACGACGGTGGGCGCCGGGCGAGGGGGCTGCGGCGCGCTACCTGCCGTTGCCGATGCAGGCGGCGGAGGCGCGGGAGCCGGCGGAACGACGGGCTGGGGCGTGGGGGCAGGACGCAACCCCGCACCTCGCTTGGCGCCCGCCGCAGCCAGAAACAAATCGCCGCTCCCGTTGAGCGCAATGCTCGTAATCTCTTCGCGGGCGGCCTGATAGACAACGAACGATTCTCCGGAAGGCGAAACCCGCAGGAGCAATCCGCCCGGAGCGGTCCCGGCGTAAATTCGATCGTCCTTATCCACCAGCAGGGAGCGCACGTGCGTCTCTTCCGTTTCGAGGAACACCGAAGCTTTGCCCGCGGCGTCCATCCGGTAGATCACGCCCTTGTCGCCCGTCGCGGCGAATAGATTCTGTTTGGAGTCAAATGCCATCGCCCAGACATAAGCGGCGGGCAGTTGCGTGAACAGTTCCGCTTTCCCCCCGGCAATCCGGAAAATGCGGGCATCCGGGGAGACTCCGGCGTAGACCCGGTCCTGCGCATCCACCGCCAGGGCGAAACAGGCGAGGCCATCCACTTCCGCGATGGATTCGGCCTGACCGTCCGGCGAGATCCGGTAGATCCGGAGTTTCTCGCTCTCCGGCGAGGGCGCCGCCGTGTACACGTTTCCCTTGCGATCCGCCGCCAGCGACCAGATCGCATCGGCGGAGGTATCGAGGAGTTCCTTCAGTTCGGGCGAGAGCGTCAGCAGGCCGTCGCTGCGAAGCGCTACCCGCTCCCGCTTGCCCTGGGAGAAATCTTCCAAGCTGGATTGCCGCCAAGTTTCCGTTTCCACCCCGCGAGCAGGGGAGAGCAGCAGCCCGGCCAAGGCCGCGACAAACAGTGTACGCATCATCGTTCGGTAGTTCCCGTTTTCCAATCAGAATCTTAAGGGGCCGCCGTCAGTTCACCCGCAGCGGCAGCGCAAGGCTTCCATCGATCATGTAGTCGAAGGGAATCGCCGCGGTTTCTTCAATGGTCTGGCTGAGGTTCACCGTGCTCCGGCCCGCGTCCTTCGTGGGATTGATGACGTTCAACACGGAAGCGGGCAAGCGGGGCATCACCTTGTCTTCCTTGTAGACCGACGGCGAAGACTGCACCAGGGAAACATACAGTTTATTGTTGCTGCGCTCCTGGTTGAGCAGCGAGACCGTCTGGTTCAGATCGAGGTGCTTATTGGCGTTGCGAACCAGCGTTTGCTGACGATTGAGCGTATCCGCATCGGAGAGCAGCAGCCGGTGTTCCCCAGCCGGGATCTGGAGGGGAATCCTGACGGTGAAACTGCGCTCCAGCCGCTTGCCCCGGTAGGGCCGTAGAAATGCCTTTACGGTCACTGTATCACCGGGGTGTACTTCGCGCTTATCCATCCACGCGTTCTCAATGGCGGCGATGCGGCGCTCCGGCAGCAAATCCACGGTCATATCCACGCTCCGCACGCGGGGCACATTCACGGAATTCTGGAAGAGCTGGTTGAACTTATCCGCCCACCACCCGGCCAGCATCAGGTGGGCAGGCATTGGCAAATCTTCCTGCGGGCGCATCGTGGAAAGCTCGATCTTCTGGTTGTTCTCGAACTCGATGGAGCCCTGAAAGCGGTACGTGGCGTCGTCCATGAAGTCATTCAACCCATTGATGGAGTTGAAGAGGGTGAGCATCATCAGAACCGGCGTCCATTTTTGATGGACGAAGACCTGAAAGCCCAGGTCCTTCTCCTTGCGAAGCTGGTTCTTTTCGTCGAAGCTGCGCACTTTGACGGCGACGGGGACCATCTCGGCGCTCTCGCCCAATACGCCCATGATGCCGCTATGCCGATCCTGGCGCAGGGCTCCGACGACCTCGGTGGCATTGGCGATCTTGTTTGGCTGAAACTTGCTCGAAAGCACCATCAGCACCTCTCCCTTGGCCATGGGCATGCTCACGGGCCCAAGGTTAAAGAACGGGTGGCCAAAGGCGAGCACGCGCTTGCCATCGTTGTAAGTGACGGTGCCCAGGCCGGTAATCGACATGTCGCCCGACACCAGCACGCCTGCCACGGGAGCGCCGGGGCGCAAGGAATCCTGCCATCCAGCGG
>JADYZL010000139.1 GCA_020853155.1 Bryobacterales bacterium | reverse complement strand
GATGTGGGCGGCTCCAAGGTGACGCTGGCGGTCTTCGAAGACGGCCAGATGATTCTGCGCGAGACCCATGTGACGGACCGCGAAGGCGGCAAAGAGTGGATGGTGGATAAGACCATGTCGGTCGCCAAATCCTGGTCTTCCAAGTTGCGCTTTGACCGCTGCGGCATTGGCTTCGGCGGGCCGGTCAATTACGCCCGGCAGCGCGTCGATAAGTCCACCCACGTGAGCGGTTGGGACGATTTCGACTTCCCCGCCGTCGTGAAAGCCGAGCTGGGAATCCCCGCCATCATCGATAACGATGCCAACGTCGGCGCCCTCGGCGAATATACGTTCGGCGCCGGTTCGCACACGGACCCCATGTTCTATATGACGCTCTCTACCGGCATCGGCGGCGGCATCATCGTGAATGGGGCGTTGTTCCGCGGCGCGGATTCGTTCGCCGGCGAGATCGGCCACATCACCATCCGCCCGGATGGGCCGCAATGCCTCTGCGGATCGTTCGGGTGCCTGGAGCGCCTTTGCTCCGGCCTCTGGCTCGAAAGGGATTACGGCAAGACCCCGAAGGAACTGCTCGATGATCACCGCTTCGTCCAGAAGTACGTGGTCGATTTGGCCCAGGGTCTGAAGGCGTGCATCCTCCTCATCAATCCCGCCCGGGTCGTCATCGGGGGCGGCATCAGCAAGGCGGGTAAGAAGCTGTTTGACCCGCTTAAGGCCGAACTCCGCAAGCAGATTACAAATTGGAGCGAAGCCCGCATCGACGTGGTGCCCGCCTGCCTGGCCGACGACAGCGTGCTTTATGGGGCGCTCGCCCTGGTGGATGAATTAGGAAAATAATGAGCTTCACACAATCATACGTTCACGAATTGCAGGGCGTACTCGCTTCGCTCGATCTGGCCAAAGTAGACCAGGCCATCGATTGGTTCAGGGAAACGCGCGAGGGCGGCGGCACAATATACCTGTGCGGCAACGGCGGAAGCGCTGCCAGCGTCTCCCACATCACCTGCGACATCGTGAAAGGTTGCAGCTATCTCCGCGACAAGAAGTTTCGCGTGATGGCGCTTACGGACAACCTGGCCACCATCACGGCCTATGCCAATGACGTCGGCTACGAGGAAGTGTTCGTCGAGCAACTTCGAAACTTCGCCACGTCCAAGGATCTGGTTCTCGCCGTGAGCGGCAGCGGCAATTCTCCCAATGTCGTGAAGGCGCTCGAATACGCGCGCACGGTGCCCTGCCGGACGATCGCATTCACGGGGCGCGATGGCGGCAAGCTCGCGCCGCTTGGCGACCTTAACCTGCACGTCAACGAACAGCACATGGGCCGCATCGAGGATGCTCATATGACGATGCTGCACATGATCGCGTACTCGTTCATGGATTGCGCGGTGGAGTAGAGCCCCACCGCGCCGGGCGTCGCCGCTACAGAATATGTCTACTCACGCCGCCGCGGAGAAGGCTTACTACGAAGCGCGCTACGCCGCGTTCCTCGATCTGCCGCCGGACGACCTTCGCTTCACGCCATCCCGCTTTCTCGCCGATCTCGAAGATCCGCGCAAGGAAGTCTACGAGCGCAAGGAACTGTACCGGGCTACCCTGACGGCGCTCGGGCGGCTGAACCTGCGCGGCAGGAGCGTGCTCGATTACGGTTGTGGGACCGGAGATTTCGGGCTCTGGATGGCCACCGCCGAGCGGGCTCGCGTGACCTTTCTCGATCTCTCAGAGAACGCCGTCGAAGTCTGCCTCAAGCGGGCGGCCGCAAGCGGCGTTGCCACGCAGTGCGACGCGGTGGCCCGCGACGCCGCCGACCTCTCCTGCTTCGCCGATGCCGCCTTCGATCTCGTCTACGGCTGCGCTTCTCTGCACCACACCATCAAGTATCCCGGCGCGTGGAGCGAACTGCTGCGCGTCCTGAAGCCCGGCGGCGATCTGGTGCTCACGGAGACTTACGGCAACAACGCGCTCCTGAATGCGCTCCGCCGCTGGAATTGGAAGCGGGAAGGGCTCTCCGCGGATCAGGGCGAGGATGTCATCTTCGATGACGAGCACGCCGCCATCCTCCGCCGCCATTTCCCGGAAGTCGTTTTGCAGCCCATCGGCCTTTTCGCCATGGCCAAGCGAGCGCTTCGCGGGCGATTTCATCTCGCGCCGGCCCGCGCGCTGCTTCGCTCGCTGCAAGCCGTGGATGCCGCGTTGCTCGGCGCCGCCCCCCGGCTCAAATCGCAATGCGGCGAAGTTCTGGTTGTAGCCCGCCGCCGCGTGTAGCTCGCGCAGCCCGGCTTTTACGCTTGCGCCGCGTTCGCCAAGTGCGCCGGGGGTTGCCGGAACGTCAGCAGCAGGCTCGCCGCGAACACCGTCACGGCGGTCATCTCGATGATCGCGGAGACCGGCAGCAATGGCCACATGGCGGGGACATACGATTCATACGCGGCGATCTCCGAACTCACCCGCATCAGGCAGCCCACGTTCAACAGCGCCAGCGACCAGAACATCAGCTTTGGGCTATAGAGAACCCGCATGCCGCAAAACGCCGGCAGCACGCGCTGTCCGATCGCGAAGACCATCGTGGACATGAAGCCCACTGTCAACGCATGCCGTGAAGAGCCCCAGAGCCCGCCGGCCTGATCCCAGAACACCGCGCATACGCCCAGGGCCGCCGCCACGATCATCCAAGCGTAGGCGAATCGCACGAAGAGCGGGAACGTGGGGTGTACCCCGATCGTCTTCGGCGCCTTCACCGGAGGAAGAAACACGCGCACCGCGTAGGCGGCCGTTCCCGAAGAGGCCAGCACCGCGAACATGGCGGGGATGAACCACCCCAGCATCGCCGCGATCACCCCAAGGGTATTCACTCCGAGCGCCGCAAAAAGAAATTTCGCCGCGGGCTCGCGTAATCCCAGAAACACCGGGAGCCACCGTGCGCTGAACCCCCAGATTGTCACCACCGGAAATGCCCACGTAAACAGCACCAGCAGCCGCTCGTTCGCGCCGTGGGGAATGGCCGGCCCGATTCCAGAGACACCCGCCTGGATCGTCACGGCCAGATTTGCAGAGAGAGATGCCAGAAAGCCAAGGCTTCCCGCAATCACGGCAAACATCCACACCGGCGGCCCGCCCGCTTTCGGGCTTCCCGGCTTCGGCTCCGCCCGGTGTCCGCTGACGGTCAGGAAGAAGAGGAGGAAGGCGAGCAATTCGAGTACGGCGGAAACGGGCAGCATCCAGCGCCATTCCCACATCCAGAGGTTCGTCGCCCAGCGCAGCGTGACCCCGGCCGTCCAGAGCGCCCAACTTATCCAGGAGCGGGTGATCGCGAACTCCGGGAGCCGCCCCATCTTTGAAAGCGAATAGAACCCGATCCCGATGATGAAGCTCCCGATCCACCCGAAAATCTGCGCATGGCCATGGGCCTGAATCCAAGCAGGATCGATCAGCGTGGTCGAGTGTGCACCGGTAATGCTGATCAGGTTCCAGACGCCCAGAAACGTCCCCGGCAGCAGCATGAACATCAATCCGGTTACGATCCAAACCGTAAGCGTTCGCTGCAATGCAAGTTCGCGGGCTTTCATCGCCTCCGGGTCGCGGTTCACAGTCGCAGACAAGCAAATATCCTCTGTTCTCGATTGTGCGCATCCCCGGCGCGTTCGCGCCGTGACCAAAGTCGCATCGCCGCCTGCGCGTGCGGCCGGGCGGCGCCAGGTACGCCGCACCCTTCCGGCCGGTTCCCCGGCCGGAGCCGCCGGGCAAAGCGCCGCTACGCGCTCACCGCGCGCACCCTCGGAAACAGGATGTCGTCTTCGAGATGCACGTGCTCGGCCATATCCTTCTCCAACTCCGTGAGCAGTTGGCAGGTGTAGGCCACTTCACCGCCGAGATTCTCCGGCGCTTGAAAATCCCACAGAGCCTCCCGGATTTCATGAAGCAAGCCGCGAATCGTCGCGTGTTCGGCAATGTGACCGTTGATCGAGTTGACGAAGGGCGCCAGCGATTTCGCGGGGTCGTGGCCGCGGGCCTCGACAAGAGGAAATCCCACCGTTTCTTCCTTGATCAGATGTTGTTCCACCGCCGCCTGAAACTGGAAGAACAATGCGTGCGCCTTCAGCAGTTCCGGATGTTTCAGCCAGTATTGGCGAACGTGTGCGGTCAAAAGCGACGCAATCAGCGGCAGTTGCCGGTTGAGATACGCATGATGCGTGCTTGCAATGTGCTGGGTAAGGCTGCTCAATTCCGCGGAGCGCCAATCGGTAGCGGTAGCCATGGTCTCTTCCCTCTCGGTGGATCTCGCACCGCGTGGATGCCTCGCAGTGCCTAGTTAGAGGTGCGGTCTGCCGGCGGCGCCGGTATTTGCGCGAAGAGGTTCTGCCATCCACCGCTTGTTCGGTGTCGAGTCTGAAACTCGTTAACGGGAGTTCTTTGATTTAAGATTTCGTCAACACCGTTGATTATATACCCGGCCCTCCATCGCATGCCCGCGAAGCGGAGGCGAGAACGGCCTCGCGCCGGCGAGAACAGCTTGCGCCTGCCCAGCTGCAGGTGCGGTTTCCCGGTGGCCACGGCCGCGGCGCCCAACCGGAAACCGCCCATCCGACAGCCGCCGCCTCACCTTCTGGAGGCGATGGGTCGCCCCATGCACCGCTTCGCCATCGCAGCGCCAAACGCACCGCCAGATTCGCCCCCGCGCCCGCAGGTGATTCCCGCAATGGATCTCGACAATCGGCCTTTGCTATGGCGGGTCACGCAGTCGAATCGAGCCTCTGTATTCTCCCGGTGATTTGTAGGGGCGGCTGAGCAATTGCACAACAGCCTCCTTGTGAAGAGGGTCGCGGATCTGCAAGGCCCACTTTTCGATGGCGCCGGTTGGCGATGCCGCGTGGTCCACATCTCCCCTCAGCGCACCGAGAATCACGCGGGTCCCAAGCAAGGAATCGTCGAGGTAGAGAGTCGATGCGCTGCTTGGGTGCAAGCTCTCCCTACTGGCTACGTGCTTACCTTCTGCCGATCGGAATCGGAGATATCGTACGTCGCCGCTCGCTCCGAGTTCCACCGCAACGGATCCGGACGTGAGGTCCAGAATTTTCAACCTTGTTTCTTCCTCGTTGGTGCCCAGTTGCGCGACTACCTGACCGGTGTCGATTGTTAGCTTCAGACTCCTTAGGGTCAACTCCTCCCCGGCACAAGGGTTTCCGCTCCATTGAGTCACGAGCAGGGCGCCGGAATCAAGCCAGCAAGTGTTCCGATCGCAGTCCGAATTGCCTGTCGCATAACTTGCACCATTTCCTATGTCTACAGTCGTCCTTAATCCAGCGAGCGATGGCTTCGGCAACGGAGGGATATCCACCGAGCCTGCCGAAATGAAGCAAACCGGCCCCGGCCCGTTGTGCCAGCGCTTCGAGGTGCTGCCGGCGGAAGTTGGCGATGGCGCCGTGATCCGGGTGCTGATCGGCGGCGAGGGAGCGGAAGGGAATGCTGCCACAGGTGGCCTTTTCGATGCGGCGGAAACTGGTGAGGCCGGTGGCGTAACCATAGAGCAACAAGCGGGTGAGCATCTCCGGGTGATAGATCTCCGCGCCCGGTTATTCTTACGGAAGCAGGGATCGAGGATCGGCTGGAGATCGAGGGCGGCAATGACCTTGGCAATGAACCGGGCCAGGTGCGCTTCGGGAAGCCAATCGTGAAGAGACGGAGCCACGAGCAGCGGCTGATCGAGAGTACAGGGCAGAAATCTCCTCATATATCAATCCAGTGAAGAAGGCCGGAACAAGGCTGCAGGGAAATGTTTACGCATCGAGAAAGTTGACGTGTTAATCTCCGACAGGCTCGTAGCCTTTTTCCATTTGCAATGAAACGAAAACGAGGACAGCCACCAGGGTGAGGCGGCTCCCGATTTGTCCCCGATTTCCCCGCTGTGTACGCTTCAATCCGTTTCCAATCCTCCGGGGGGTTCCGGCCATTTAAGATGCTGGTGCAGGAACTTAAAGGTGCCGGCTGCGTTGATCTTGTGGCCGCCTTCGAAAAATTCGATGCGCGTACGATCGGGAATGCCCAGAGTGGAGTAATGGCGGCGCACTTTCGCGTACTCATAGGCCACCCATTCGTCAGAACCTACACCGTCGCGGTGACCGCGTTCCACCATAAACGGCCGCGGCGCCACCAGGTTGGCGAGGTCGCCATCGTTAAACGTATTGGCCATGTTGAAATCGTAGTGATCGAAGCTGCCGACGTACAGAAATGATGAGGCGTCGTCGAAATCCGTCATCTTCGACACCCACTCGCTGAAGTTTCCCGAGCAGATAGATAGGGCGTACCGCTTGAGCAACGGCGGCACGCGTACGGCGGTTTCGCCGCCGTACGACAGGCCGTAGAAGGCGATGCGAGCGGGATCGACGAACGGCAGGCTCCCGAGCCAATCCAGCGTTCGCTCATGCTGAGCGAGAATGACCGAGAAGATCGACCGCTTCAAGGGGTTGGCCTGCCGCTGGAGCTGTCGAAAAGGGAATTCCGGCTCGCCTGTGTAGGGGTTCAGCGGGGCGTAAACGACGAAGCCGCGGTCGGCCAGCTTCGCAGCAAAGTTATTGTATGCGTTCGTGAGTTTCGGATCGACGACGTAATCCGGCCAACGGTTCACCCCGTGCTGGCAGACGACGACCGGGCGCCGTTCGCCGGCAGCCATGTTCTTAGGGATCAGCAGGATGCCGCTTGCGAATACACCGGGCCAGACCGGGAGGACCACCTCGTAGCCCGTCCAACGCGGCTCGTCGTAGATGCGCCGGGTGCGAGCGACGAGCGGCTCGGTGGCCGGCGGAAATTTCCCGATGACCTCCTCCCAAAGGTATCGGCGATACGATTCGGCGCTCTCGTCCCAACGCGCGGGACTGGTGGTGTTTGCCTTCGACCAGAATTCCT
>JADYZL010000138.1 GCA_020853155.1 Bryobacterales bacterium | reverse complement strand
CGGCTTGCGTCGAGTTGTAGCCTACCTTCTTCGCATAGCGGATGGCGTCCAGGAAGAACGGCGAAATCGTGGGTTCCCCACCGGAGAACTGCACCGACATCTGGCGCCGCGGCTTAATTTCAATCGCATTATCGAGCAGGGTCTTAATATCGTCCCAGTCGAGTTCGTGGACGAAGCCCACCTGGTTGGCGTCCATGAAGCACGGGTCGCACATCATGTTGCAGCGGTTCGTCAGGTCGATCGTCAACACGGCGCCGCGGCCATGGAGAATGTTGCTCGAACCATGCTTGTGCAGGTGCTTGTCGTTGTGTGCGCGGATGTCCCGTCCGGGGAAAACCGTTTCGAGGTGACGATAAAAGGCGGGGTCGATGGACATCACGTCCTCGAAGTGCCCATGGATCGGGCAATCCTTCACCATCATGATCTGGCCGTCGCGCTCGATGATCTGGGCCTTGATCTCGCCCATCTTCTCATTGCGCAGCAGGTCCACCGGCATTTCACCGTTGAGCACCTTCTCCCGAATCTCCGGAATACACTTGGGACAGAGCGAATCCGTCGTACGCGGCCAGCCAAGCGGCGGCTTCACCTTCTGATAGCTCTTGAGCAGGGGTTTGTCCGTCCACTTGGGGGTGAACGAGGGGCGTTGATTGATGCTATTTAATTTTTCGAAGGCACGCCAGGCGAGGTCCGCCGATACGGCCACCGCCTTTTCCGCATACTTTACTGTCTTGGACATTCCACAGTCTCCTCTTGATCTCGAACTCTTTGGCCGCCGCTGGCGGTCGCACCTTCTCAGGCCTTCCCATTAGATCAGCGTCTACAAATACAAACGACTGGAAATCATCGAACGGCGAATGTTTCGGGTTGGAGGGGAACTCTCGTCAGTAAACGGTATCGGTAGCATGCCTGCCGGTTAGAAAATGTCCTAACCGGCGAGCCGATCGACACCGCAAGCCCACCCGCCTTTTCCACTCGGCAACACGCGCATCCTCAACAGGTTGCACGAGATCTCCGCGCAGAGGCGCCTGTCTGCATCATCCGCGATACTGCACAATTTATTCCCGCATTGTTGCCGGCGGCGCACACCGGGAGCCGTCTTCCCGGCAGCGGGTTTTCGCCGCTTTCGTTCGCCTATGCATGCGAATTTTGCGCGAATACGAACTGCTTTTTCCGCATTCCCGCTATAACTAGATAGGGAATCGTCGGATATCTTGCCGCCGGGCCGAAATCGGCACGCGGAGGATGGCGCGACGTGGCGCTTTGGGCGGTATTATAGGAAAGCTGATTCGGGAGTCTGGCTGGGGAGGGCGACGAACGTGCTTAAGATCCATCGGAACGGCTTGGCGCATTTAGAAAAGAAGAATGGCGTCCTCGGCTGGAGTCGAATTCTATCTTTCACCGCCTTGCTCTTGCTGTGCGCCTCCTTCGCTACGGCCCAGGGTGTGATCACGAGCGTCTACCCAGGCAAGGTCGCGCAGGGCTATCCGCTGAATGCCTCCACGTTTGGAGTCACGATCTATTTTGACGCAGCGTTCGGTGGTGTGCCCGAAAACGCAACCTGGGTGAATGCTCCCGGTGGTCCGCAGGACCTCCCCTTCTCTTCGACGCCAAGTACTTTCTTCGCCACTCTCATCGCGCCCTCTTCCATGACGGCAACGTTGGGAGATAAGCAGATCCAGATCTGCCGGGGCGAAGGCAGTGTCTGCACCGTCGTCGCGGGTTCCGCGAAACTGCAAGTAGTTCCCGCCCAGGTGCTGGAAATCGATCCGGCAAGGGTCACCCAGGGGGTCGCTGCCCAGGACGTGTATCTTCGATACACCCTTCCCCGCAGTAATAACCCCTCAAAACCACCGGCGGTCTTTATCGTGAACTCCGATGGCGTGGAGACCCCCGTCGCCATCGCGTTCTATTCTACGCCGGAAGGAGAAATATCGGATCGGTTCGTACAAGTGACCGTGCCCGCGAGCTACTTTGCGTCTCCCGCGACGTTTAAGTTCCGCGTGGTGGAAGAATATGACGACGACGCGAACACGCCGCTCACGACCGACGTTAGCGCCGCCCAGGCCATCATGGAGGTGGTTCCTCCCGCAAGATTCATTACCGCTTCCCCTCTGCCGCCTGCCCAACTCGGCCCGCCCGCGCAGCCGTATTCCACGGAGATCGTGGCCACGGGTGGAACGCCGTTCCCCAGTGAAGGCGGCCCGGACGAAGCGTATTACATGTACTATACCGACGGCGATAACCCCCCACCCGCGGGACTTTTTCTTTCGGGCAGTTTCAGCAAGACAGCCACGTTAACCGGCACGCCCACGGCCCCTGCCGGCAAGTATTCCTTCCCGGTCTACGTGGAAGATTATTTTGGCGTCGTCAGCAGCAAGGTTTACCGGATCGGCTTGCAGACGCCAGCGCCCGCCCTTACCATCACCACGCCCTCGCTCCAAACGGGCAAGCTCGGCCTGGCCTATTCCGGCCGCGTGATGGCTGCGGGCGGCGTGCCCGGTTACGAATTCTCGATCGCGGAGGGTGGCCGCGGCCTTCCCGCGGGCTTGACGCTCGCCCCCGATGGAAATGTGACCGGCGTTCCTACAACGTCCGGCGCCTTCCTCGTTGACGTTCTGGCTGAAGATGCCCAATTGCGCCAGGTGGTGCGCGCCGTCCAGATCAACATCCTCCCGCAGTTCCCGCCCTTGGTGTACACGACATCGTCCATGCTGCCTGTGGGCGAAGTGGGCACGCCTTACCAGGCGAAGCTCGAAACCAGCGGCGGCGCAGTTCCGGTTCAGTTCGTCGTCGGTGTGGGCTTACTACCGGCCGGGCTGGTGATCAATGAGAGCACGGGGGTCATTTCCGGCACCCCAACCACGGTCTCTCAGACGACATTTCTCGCCACGGCGCGGGATGCCCAGGGCGTGGAAACTTCGGGGCTCTTTACGATCCGCGTGGTGGATGAGCGATTACCGCTGTTGATCACCACCGCCAGTCCGCTACCCCCGGGCGGCGTCGGCGAAAGCTACACGGCCACGATTTCCGCTACCGGAGGCCTGCCGCCTTATGGATTCTCCGTGAGCGCCGGGGCGCTCCCCCCGGGGCTTTCTCTCAATCCGCAAACCGGTGTGATCGGCGGGAATCCAACCCAGGAGGGCAGCTACACCTTCACCGTGCGGGTGTCCGACACCGGCGGAGATACGGCGGTCACACGGGAATTCGTCATCCAGGTGCTTAGTGGCGTGCGGCTCGTCACACAGAACCCGCTCCCGGACGGTCTGGTGGGTGCGCCGTACAACCTCACCTTCGCGGCGCAGAGCGGCGTTCCTCCGTATGTGTTCAGCGTGATCGAAGGCCAACTGCCCAGCGGAATCACACTCAACCCGGCTACGGGCGAGATTTCCGGCACACCCACGGCCCCGTTTAGCGGCAGTTTCACCCTGCGCGTGCGAGATTCGGCAACACCCGCCGCCGTGGATTCCCGCACCTATCAGATCCGGATTTTGCAGCCACTCGAACTCACCGTCCTCGAACTGCCCGTGGGCAGCGTCAACGTGCCCTACCAGGTGCAATTCGGCGCACAGGGTGGCGTCGCCCCCTATTCGTTCAGCCTGCTGAGCGGAAGCCTGCCCGCCGGAATCACCCTCTCATCAAGCGGGCAGCTTTCCGGCACGGCAACCGCCCCCGCCACGGCAACCTTGGTGGTTCAGGTGGCGGATACGCGAGGCATAACCGCGCAGCGCAGTTACTCACTCAATATCCAGGCGCTTCCGGTCAGCGGAGGAAGCCTCAGTCTCTCGACGGCGGTCGGCGTCTCAAACTCCCAGAATGACGTATCGGTGACGATCAGTTCTCCTCAATCCGAGGTCATCACCGGCACCGTGACGCTCACTCTTTCCGGCAGCGGCACTCCCCCGATTGACGACCCCGCGGTGCAGTTTATTGGCGGCGGCCGGACGGCGTCGTTCACGATCGCAGCCGGGCAAACCAGCGCCACCTTCGGCTCCTCGCCCTCGGCGCGCTTCCAAACCGGGACGACGGCCGCCACACTCATATTCACAGCCACATTCCAACGGGCCGGTCAGGATGCCACACCATCTCCGGCGCCGCGCGCCACGCTTACCATTCCGGTGACGCCCCCCACACTCACCGATCTGAATGTAACCAGGAATGCGAGCGCCTTGACCGTGGTGGTGCGTGGCTTCGCGCCCGAGCGGAACATCACCACCGCCGTGCTCGAATTCACGCGTCGGCCCGGCGCCCCGGGAGCCAACCCGGAGCGTTTCGACGTCAACGTCGCGCAAGCCTTCCAGCAATGGTTCGGCAGCGCGGCTTCACAGCCGTTCGGCTCACAATTCCGGCTGACCATTCCGGTAACGTTGACGGGAGATCCCGCTGATATTACAGGGGTCACCGTGCGGCTTACCGGCCCATCGGGGACGGGAAACAGCCTGTCGGCGACCTTCTGACGCCAATCCGCCACACGTATTACCGGCAAGTGAGGCGCCGCTCCCGCGGCGCCTCATCCGTTTCTACGCAACGGCGATCCGCCCATGATCCCGCAGCCAATCCACGCTCTCTTTGACGGCCTGCAGCGAGGTGTAGTGCGGGCGGTAACCCAACACGCGCCCGGCCTTCTCGATGCTGCAATTCGGTGAATGAGAAATGTGGTCCCAGGTGGCGGCGGCATCTTCTTCCGAAACAGTGGTGCGCCACTCCTCCCAGGGTAGAAAGCGCAGCCGGGCCGGGTGGCCAAATTCGGCGGACATGCGCTCGGCGTAGCCGCGAAGAGTGAGCGCGGCGGGCGAGACGATATGGAAGCTCTCTCCGATGGTGGCGTCGCTCCGGTTGATGGCCGCCAGAAACGCCAATGCCACATCGGCGGCGTGAACGTGGTGTACCGTCTCCATGCCGTGATTGGGCAGGGCGAGCACCTTGCCCGAGGCGAGGGTCTCGAACACCCCGAGATTGAAGTTTCCGGCGGGGTTCAGAGGGGGCCAGCCGGGGCCGACGATATGCCCAGGGTGCAGCACGGTGGCGGGGAACCGCCTCTCCCGCGCCTCTGTGTGCAGCGCTCGTTCAATTGCCAGCTTCCGGATGCCATACTCTCCGAATGGGCGGCGCGGCGCATCTTCCGTGGTGGGCACCTGCACGCTATGCCCGTGTACCCAGATGCTGCCGCAGTGGAGAAAATGCTCGACGCGCCCGTGCAGCGTCCGCGCGAGAGCCATTGCGCTCTCTTCCGTGAAACAGGTGAGGTCCACCACCACCGACGGGCTCATGCCGGCGATCTTCCCGGCAAAGGCGCCCGCCGCTTCCTCGGCAACCCGGTCCATCTCCACCCGCCTCACCCGCCTCCAGGCGGAGTTCGGCTGATAGGGCTCGCGCAGGCCCCGGCTCACGCAATAGACGTCAAACCCGGCATCGGCAAGATAGGGAGTCAGGTACGTTCCAATGTGTCCCGTACCACCGATAATGACCGCACGCAACATTTCGCATCGCGCCTCGATGATTCCATAAAAAATGGGGCGGCGGATTTCCGGCCAGGCGCGTCCCGGGACAAGGCGCGCATGGGGTCCAGAGCCAGCCGCCCCTTATTTTGTCACGGCAGAGTGACAAAGGTCGAGGGGGGGATTCTCGTTGCAGCGCCGCTAGACTTCAAAATCGCCGTGGCTCCAGGTAACCGTGGAGAGGGCCTCGCGCATCATGTGACGGCGCCGGCGCATGCGCTCCTTGGCCGGGGCGAGGGTCCATGCGAACATCCGCGATACTCCAACCGGTGAAGCAAGCACCACCAGCAACGTGGCGGCCAGCCATGGCAAGGACATCTTCGTTGCCACGGTAATCACCGCGAGATTCGCAGCCAGCGCGAACAGGAACGCGACGCCCAGCACCATCGCCAGCAGGCGCTTGGGGAGTTCCGCCACCAGTTGCTCTCTCGTCATTTCTTCAACATTCTTCCGCATCGCTTTTGCCTCCACCGGCGGTTTGCCGGTAACCCCATCCTCGCAATCGAGGCCGGATAAGTCTTGGCGAAGAGAGGTCGGCTTCGTACCTCATTGCGCAAAACCGCGCTTTGGCCAAGTGGTACGCTCTTGCTCGATACTCCGTGGAATGAATGTGTTACCGCTCTTAGTACGCCTCAATCCATGGGGTACTTCGCGCGGAACCGGGGTTCTGACCGGCTCCGGAACGTCAAGGAAAGTACCGTCCTACGCCATGCGGTTCAGCGCCTGCGGACGCATAACTCTATTTTGCGCCGCGGGGTTCGCACGAGTGCTTCCAGTACAATCGAGGAATGATTCTGAGCCATGCCACAACCGGGGGCACGAGCGATTTCGCGAACCGGTTTCCAACCGCGAGCGGCCACGGGTTCTTCCGGGAAGCGAACGGTTGGCGGATCTCCAGCCTGGGGCTGGGCAGCTATCTGGGCGGGGCGGATGAAGAAACGGACCTCGCATACTTCGCGGCCGTCATTGACGCCTTTCGCGGCGGCATCAACCTCTTCGACGCGGCGATCAATTATCGCGATCAGCGCAGTGAGCGTTCCATCGGCTCCGCGCTGCGCAAGCTCATCCGGGATGGGGAAGCGCGCCGCGAAGAATTCGTGGTTTGCAGCAAGGCGGGCTTTCTCACTCCCGGCGCCGTGCCCGATCTCGACATGGCCGGCGACGACGTGATCCGCGGCATTCACTGCATGCGCGCCGATTTTCTGGTGGATCAACTCCATCGCAGCCGGGAAAACTTCGGCCTTGACTGCCTGGACGTTTACTATCTGCACAACCCGGAAACCCAGCTTTCCGGCATGGAGCGCGGGACGTTCCTGAACCGTGTGCGCCATGCCTTCGAAGCGATGGAATTGTGCGTCGCCAAAGGCTGGTTGCAGGCGTATGGAGTCGCGACATGGGACGGCTTCCGGCGGCGCGGCGAAGCCGGCCCCGGCTTACAACTGGCCGAACTGGCAGGCATCGCCCGGGAACTGGCGGGCGAGAATCACCACTTCCGCTTTATTCAATTGCCGTACAACCTCGGCATGGTGGAAGCGTGCGCCGTGCCGAACCAGCGGAACGGACCGGGTCCCGTGCAAAGCATTCTGGAGATGGCGGCGGAAGCGGGCGTCCACGTGGTGACCAGCGCATCTCTCCTGCAATCGCGCTTGGCGCAGGGCTTGCCCGAACAGTCGAAACAGATCTTCCAGGGCGCGGAATCCGACGCGCAGCGCGCCATCCAATTCGCCCGCAGCGGGCCAAACGTGGTGAGTTCGCTCGTCGGAATGAAGCAGCGCGAACACGTCGCCGAGAATTTGGGCGTCACACGCTTCGCCCCCATGGCTGCGGATCTCTACCGGAGGCTTTTCTAATTCGCGTGTTCTCTCCGGAACCAGTACGCATCTCCCTGCGCCGCGAGGAAGCGGAGCTGGATGCCGCTCTCGACGCGCTCCCCGAACAGGCTTCTGTCTTCCTGCTGGCGTTTGCGGAGGGCCAGGAACCCTACCTGGGGCGCTGCGCGAACCTGCGGCGCCGCGCCAAGCGCCTCCTCCGCGCGAGCGAGAGCCCCGCGCGTCTGCCGCGCTTACGCGGCTTGGCGCGTGAACTGGTCTACTGGCCGGCCGCGTCTTCGCTCGAAGCCAACCTGGTCTTGCTGGATCAGGCCCGGAGCCACTTCCAGGGCCGCTACCGGAGCATGCTTCGCCTCCGCCTGCCTTTCTACCTGAGGCTGCTGACGAAGAACCGCTTTCCGCGAGTGATGGTCTCCAGTCAGCCGGGAGACCCGGCTTCCACTTTCGGGCCATTCCTATACCGCTCACAGGCGGAAGATTTCTCCGGCCGCGCGCTTGATCTCTTCCTCCTCCGCCGCTGTGATGAGGAACTCGAACCCGCGCCGAAGCATCCCGGATGCATCTATGGCGAGATGAAGCTGTGCCTCCGGCCCTGTCAGGCCGCGGTGAGCGACGCGCGTTACCGCGAAGAGGCGGATGCGTTCCTGCGCTTTCTGGCCGATGGCGGCAATTTCTTGCGAAACCACCTCGAGTTGCAGCGTGAGGAGGCAAGCGTTGCTCTCGATTTCGAAGCTGCGGCGCGCGCGCACAAGCGTCTGCAAAAGCTCAACGAATGCTGGCAGGGTTTGAGCAGTCTCTGCGCCCTGCTGGTCCGCTTGCATGGCGTGGCGGTCACGCCGGGGTCGCGGGAGGGCGAAGTGCGCCTGTGGCCGGTGCTCGCCGCCCGGCTGCATCCGCCCGTGACGCTCCCTCTCGATGGCCTCGGGAGCCGCGTCATCGCCGCGAGCCTTGCGGAAGTCACGAGTCTTGCCGGAATGCCGGGCCGGCCGTTGCAAGCATCGCCGGAAACGATGCAGGAAGCCTTGGCCGTCCTAACGAAGTGGGCGGTATCCAGTTGGTGCGACGGCGAATGGGTCGGGTTCGAAGATCCGGCTACCCCGCCCTCTCGCAAGATCTCCAATGCGGCCCGCCGCGTGAACGCACGCCGCTGGGAAACCGGAGTAACGTCGGAAGAAGGAGTGGCGCCCGATGAAACCAAGGTGCTTCCGTCTGACGATGGATAGCAACGTCGAGGATGCCGTGATGGCTTCGACGATGGTGCGCGGTCTGCTGGAGCAACTCCGCATCGCCGGCCGCGACACAAACATGGTGGAGCTTTGCCTCACGGAAGCGCTCGTCAACGCCGTGCGGCATGCCTACGGCGGAAAGAGCGGGTTTGAGGTCTATCTCGATCTCGAGATGGAGGCAGGCGCCATCGCGATGGAAATCATCACCACCGGTGTCCGCACCACGCGGGCGGCGCTCGAAGCCGTGGCGGCCAAGGCCGCGCGGGTTGACGCGGCCGCGCTCGATAACCTGCCCGAAGACGGGCGCGGCATGCTCATCATCTCCAGAGGGATGGATGAGTGGGACTACTTCCAGCGCGGCGGCCTCAATGTGCTGCGGATGCGCAAGATTCTCACCAACGCCGCGCCCGAGGCCCAAAATCCAGCAGTCCGCTAACTGCCTTGCCGGTTCACTCGCACCCTGCCCGCGCCCGCTACTGCACTACCGTGATCTCTTCGGGTGTTTTGGTCTTTGGTTCCGATCCCTCGGCCTTGGATTCCGCGGCTTTCTTCTGTGCTTCGCGCAGAAAGCCGACGACGTCGGCCTCCGGCACATCCATCGTGAGGAAGAGCGTCTTCGCTTCCGTGCGCATCTGGATGGCGTTCAGCATTTTGGTGAGCCCGGCAGGGGGGCCCGGTTGGCCTTCCTTCGCGGGCTGTGAACCCACCATGGAGCGGAAAAAGCCCAGAACATTCATCAGCGCCGTTGCATCCTCAGGGGAAGTGGAAATCACTTCGAGACCGATGTTAATGGTGGGGCCCAGCTTGATTCCGCCCTGCGTCGATTCCACTTTCTTGAATAAGTCGCCCGCCATTGCGCCCGGCCCGGCGTCTCCACCCGCCGGCGAACTGGAAAGCGACCCAGCCATCGCCGCCGGCGGCACCGCGCTTACCCCCCAGATGTCATAGCGGTTGCTCACCTCATTCACCCGGCTCAAGATGGCGGTGGGAAGCCCGCCCTGTGCTTTATCCAGCACCTGCTTCACTTGCGCCGGGTCCCCGGCCACGATCGTGCCCGCGTCAAGAAATGTCAGCACGTCGCCGTCTTTGTTCGTGGAGGCCTCCGGCGTATAGAGCGTGTAACCCTTGTAGGGCTGCTTCTTGCCCCCCTTGGAAAGAATAGCCCCTCCGATCCGGGTGGGGTCGAACGTTCCGGTGATGAATCCGACGCCGATCGCTCCGCCTGGTTTCGTGGCCCCTTGCGCGTTGGGTCGGGTATACCCCGCGAAGAGGACGCTGCGGATATCCCGCTTCACGTCCACCCCGGTCATCGCCGCGAACTCGGCGAGGCTGCTCGCGCCCGTGGGCGAAGATTTCATGAGTTCCTGGACAATCCCGGAGTTCAGGATGGCCTGCACGTCAATGCCCGCCACGGCCTCCGATTTCGCCGGAAGCATCGAGAGCAGCCGCGCGTCCACCGCGAACCCCAGCGAGGTGAAGGCGATGACCGCCAGCGCTATGCGGCAAACGGCGGAAGGCGAAACAAGGCGCGCCCCCTTCGAAGACAGGTTCAGCATCATGTAGCAGTGTCCCTCTCTGTACAGATTACGGCGGCGAAAGGAAATCTGTTCCTTCTCAATCAGCTATTGCGCAATCGGGATGCTGACCAGTTCGGTAATCTTTATCCCATAGGCTTCAAGCGCCACCACCGTGCGGGGGACGTTGGTCATCAAACGGATGGTGGAGAGGCCCAGGTCGCGTAGGATCTGTGCCCCAAT